>JAEVYW010000108.1 GCA_023392555.1 Pseudomonadota bacterium
TTCGACATCCCGACGGACAATCTGTTCGGGGCACCCGTGATCGCGGCCGACATCCAGGCGCGATTCTCGAATCGCAATCTGATGGTCGTTTCGCCTGACGTCGGCGGCGTGGTCCGCGCGCGCGGGCTCGCCAAGCGCCTCGACAATGCCCCGCTTGCCATCGTCGACAAGCGCCGCGAGCGCGCGGGCGAGAGCGAGGTGATGAACATCATTGGCGACGTTGAGGGACGCTGCTGCATTCTCATCGACGATATCGTCGATTCGGCGGGGACGCTCTGCAATGCCGCAGCCGCGCTGAAGCAGCAGGGCGCAGAGGAAGTCTTCGCTTATTGCACGCTCGGAGTGCTCTCTGGCGGTGCGGCGGCGCGGGTCGCGGCTTCGGAGCTGACCGAATTGGTCGTCACCGATTCGATCTGGAGCGGCGAAACCGACATGAAGGAACCCAAGCTTCGACGGCTGACCATTGCTCCGTTGCTCGCGGAGGCGGTGCGCCGGATCGCCGATGAAAGCTCGGTCTCCAGCCTGTTCGACTAGGCCCATGTGCAATCTCTATCGGCTGGAGAAGAATCCGGACGCCATCCGGCGACTCTTCGCCGATGTGCAGATCACGCTCGAGTTTCCCGAAGGCATCCCGAACTTCGAGCCGCGCGACATTCGGATCACCGATCGAGCGCCGATCGTCCGCTGGAACAGCGACCGCGAGACTGCAGAGCTGATCGAGCGCCGCTGGTCGTGGCCGGCACCAGGCGGGAAGCCGGTCTTCAACATGCGCTCCGACGGCCGCAATTTCCCGAAGGACCGCTGCCTCGCCCTCGCCGACGGCTTCTACGAATATACTGCGCCGGAGGATCCGAAGCAGAAGCGCAAGGCCTGTTGGCTGTTCAGGCCGTCCGCGGGACAGACTTTTGCCATCGCCGGGCTGGTGCGTACGAACGAGCAGGTCGGGGAAGCGTTCACCTTGCTAACCGGTCCGCCCGGACCCGATGTTGCGTTCTACCACAATCGGCAGATCGCTCTGCTTCGGCCCGATCAGTGGCGCACCTGGCTCGACGGGACGGCGAAATCGTTGGACGTGCTTCACCCGACGCCTGCCGGCGCGCTGGACGTCGCCGCGGCCTGAGCCTTTTCACTCCGCGGGCGTTTCACCCGAATGCCAAGCGTCATCATCACCGGAGCCAATCGTGGGCTCGGCCTGGAATTTGCCCGCCAGTACCGCGAAGCAGGCTGGGACGTCATCGCGACGGTTCGCGAAGCCAGCCGCGAGCTCGAAGATACCGGCGCCCTAGTCACGTGTCTCGACATGCAGGACCTGGAAGCGGTCGAGCGCTTCGGGCGGAGCAACCAGCGACTGGACCTGCTGATTGCGAACGCGGGCACCTACGGCCCGCGAGACGTGGCGGATGCGGAAGCCGCTGCGGAATGGAGCGAGACCTTTGTCACAAACACGATCGCGCCATTCCTTCTCGCAAGATGCCTGCTTCCGGCGGTCGCAGCAGCCAGCGGCAAGCTAATCGCGGTCAGCACCCGCATGGGCAGCATCGAGGACAATACGTCGGGTGGCTTCATCGCATATCGCTCGTCCAAGTCGGCGCTGAACTCGGCATGGCGGAGCCTTGCGATGGACAATCGGGGCAGGGTGACCTGCGCCGTGCTTCATCCCGGCTGGGTCCAGACGCGCATGGGCGGTTCGTCGGCCCCGCTCGAGCCGGAGGAAAGCGTTTCGGGCATGCGCCGCGTGATCGACAGTCTGCGCCCCGATCAGGCCGGCGGCTTCTTCAGCTACGAGGGGACAGTCGTTCCCTGGTAGGCAACGTGATAGCTCTTCCGCATGAGCATGGACCTGTTCCTGTGGAAGTCCCCGATCACCGACGACTCTGACGAAGCGGCCGCTCTGGTCGAGCGCTATCTCGAACAGGGCGACAAGGACGTCTTCGAACCCAGCGAAGACGTATCGCGAGTACTCCAGATCATCCGTGAGAATTATCCGGACGATCCCGCGAGCGGCGCGGACGAATCCTCACCATGGGCGTCATGGCCAATCCCGGACAGCGACCGGCTGATCGAGCTCACCATCCGCTGGGGTGGCGAAAGCCGGCTTCCGGCAGACGTTGTCGTCCTGGCGCGAAAGTTCGGCCTTGTTCTCTACGATCCACAAGGTCCGGACGTTTTCCTTCCGACAGACCCGATCGAGGATTTAACCTCGAGTTCCCGAACCACTCCTTGGGAGTGGGCGAAGATATGCCTCATGGCGGGCGGCCTTCTCGCCTTGACCTACGCCGCCTGGCTGATCCCCGTCGGTTGGATTCGCTGGCCCGCGGTGATCGTCGCTGGCTTCTTTGCGGCGGCGGGCGTCTTCGTGCTCGGCCTGATGATCGCGAGCTCACTTGGCTTCATCGATCCCGAGAAGAGCGACTGAACCCTTCGTTCCTTGCCAGAACGGCAAGCTGCGCTTATAGGCCCGCGCTTTCCAGATCGTTGGAAAAACCAATGGCCCGGCCAAAAGGCATGCCGTGGCGGTTGGATAACGTCGCGTCCTAGTGGCGCAAAGGAGACGAAATGCCCAAGCTGAAGACCAAGAGCGGCGTGAAAAAGCGCTTCAAGCTCACGGCGACCGGCAAGATCAAGCATGGTGTCGCGGGCAAGCGCCACCGCCTGATCAGCCACAACGCCAAGTACATTCGCCAGAACCGCGGCACCGAAGTTCTCGCCGACGCCGATACGGCGCGCGTGAAGCTCTGGGCGCCCTACGGCCTCAAGTAAGGAGTAGCGGGACATGGCACGCATCAAGCGCGGCACGACTACTCGCGCCAAGCATAAGCGGATTTTGGATCAGGCGAAGGGCTATTATGGCCGTCGCAAGAACACGATTCGCATCGCCCGCCAGGCAGTCGAAAAGGCAGGCCAGTACGCCTACCGCGACCGCAAGGTTAAGAAGCGGAACTTCCGCGCTCTCTGGATCCAGCGCATCAACGCTGCGGTCCGCGCGGAAGGTCTGACCTACGGGCAGTTCATCCACGCCCTCAAGCTTGCGAACATCGACCTCGACCGGAAGGTCCTGGCCGACATCGCGATGCACGAAGGCGAAGCGTTCAGCGCCATCATCGCCCAGGCGAAGAAGGCCCTCGAGGACAAGCCGGCCCAGGCCGCTTAATCCGCCGAGTAGAGTTGGCTATGAGGGCGTCGGAGCTTCGGCTTCGGCGCCCTTTTGCTATCTGGCGCATGTGGTACTCTTATCGGAGTGCGCGAATGACCTGCGATCGTTTCAAGGCTGATCTGGCAGTTCAGCAGGGTTCGTGAAAACCGACCGGCTCATGGCGTTCACCGATGGGGTGCTGGCGATCGCCATCACCATCATGGTCCTCGACCTGCGAGTGCCCGCCAGCAGCGACTGGCACGCCATCCGTCCTGCCATACCCTTGGTCGCCGCTTATGCCCTGGCTTACATCAACATCGGCATCTTCTGGACCAATCACCATCATATGCTGGCGACCGCGAGCCGCGTGAACGGACGTGCGCTTTGGGCCAACCTGTTCCTCCTCTTCTGGCTGACCTTGATGCCCTTCCTGATCCGCTGGATCGGACTTGCAGGGATCACGCCGCAACCGGTCGCCGCTTACGGAGTGGTGACGGTGCTGGCCGCCTCAGGCTACATCTGGCTCGAACGCGAATTGATCCTGGCCGAAGGCACCGAATCGCGCATCCGCGCAGTGGTCGGCTCGCGATCGAAAGAGTGGGCCAGTTTCGGCCTGTACGGCCTCGGCGTCCCTGCAGCTTTCATCTCGCCATGGATTGCAATTGCGATCTACATCGGCGTTGCCTGCATGTGGCTGGTGCCAGATCGCCGGTTCGAACGCTGGCACAATCTGCAGCAGGCCGAACGGCACTAGTCAGTCGAGCAAGTCGTAAGCGGGCAGTGTCAGGAATTCCGTGAAGTCGTCGGCGACGACCATCTCGCGGAATATGCGGGCCGCCTTGCCGATATTCCGGACTTCCTGAAGCAGGCCGATCTCTTCTTCGTAGAGCGTGTCGAACAGCTCACGCGTGAAGGTGCGGCCGTCGTCGAGCGGCGCTTCGAAATGAAGCCATTGCCAAAGCTGCGTGCGGCATATTTCGGCCGTCGCCGCATCCTCCATCAGATTGTAGAGAGGCACGGCGCCTCTCCCATTGAGCCATGCGGCTAAATATTGGACGCCGACGCGGATGTTCTCGCGGGCGCCCTGTTCGGTGCGCGGGCCGGTGTGCAGCTCCAACATTTCCTCGCGCCCGGGGACGCGATCGGGCCGCTTGGACAGCTGGTTCGGGCCGGTCATCGCCTCGAACGCTTCCAGCGCAACGGGCACCAGCGCCGGATGGGCGACCCAGGTCCCGTCATGACCGTTCGTCACTTCACGAAGCTTGTCGGCGCGAACCCTGTCAAAGGCGGCGCGGTTTGCCTGCTCATCGCCCTTGACCGGGATGAAGGCGGACATGCCACCCATCGCGAAGGCACCGCGGCGGTGGCAGGTGTCGATAAGCCGCAGCGAGTAAGCCGCGAGGAACGCCTTATCCATCGTCATCGCCGAGCGATCCGGCGTCAGGCGGTCCGCGCTCCGGCCGAGCCGCTTGATGGCCGAAAAGATGTAATCCCAGCGTCCGCAGTTCAGGCCGACGATATTCTCTTTGAGGGCGTAGAGGATCTCGTCCATCTCGAATGCCGCGGGCAGTGTCTCGATCAGCACCGTCGCCTTGATCGTCCCGCGCTCGAGCCGCAGCTTCCCTTCCGCGACAGCGAAAACGTCACTCCAGAGCTTCGCCTCCTCCATGCTCTCGAGCTTGGGAAGGTAGAAATAAGGGCCGGACCCCGCGGCGAGCGCCGCCCGCGCATTGAGCCACAGGTAGAGGCCGAAATCGAAAAAGGCGCCGGCGATCGGCTGGCCTGAGACCCTGACGTGCCGCTCGTCGAGATGCCAGCCGCGGGGCCGCACCATGAGCACTGCGGGGTCCTCGCCGACCCGGTAGTGCTTGCCGCTTTGCGCATCGGTGAAGTCCAACTGCCCGAGCCAATAGTCGCGCAGGTTCACCTGCCCCTGGACGAGTTCGTCCCACGTCGGTGACGTCGCGTCCTCGAAGTCGGCCATGAACACCCGCGCTCCGCTGTTGAGCGCATTGATGATCATCTTCGCGTTGGTCGGGCCGGTGATCTCGACCCTCCGGTCCTGAAGGTCGGCGGGAATGGGTGCGACCGACCAGTCGCTGTCGCGGATGTGCCTCGTGTCTGAGCGGAAGTCCGGAAGCTCACCGCCATCAAACCGCCGTTGCCGCTCGAGCCTCTTGTCGAGCAGCGCTCGCCGGCGGTCCTCGAATCTCTCGTGCAGTTCGAGCAGAAACTCGAGCGCGCCCTCGGTCAGGACCTCATCGGCACCACTGATCTGCGAGGGCTGAGCCGAAATTTGGGTGTCGTCCAAAACAGTGCTCACCGGGCATTCGCCCCCGGCTCCACGCAAATCGAGTAACGCTCCGTCGCTCCGCAATGGTCGCGGAACGTCAGGCGCTGCCACTCCATGCGGGCTTTCAACTCGTCGGCGAAGGGGCCGCTGATCTTCTCGGTACCCGGTTGGATTCGGTCGAAACCGCAGTCGGAATATTCGCCTCCGACGACCCAATAACGCTGTGCCATCCTGATTCTCCTGCTGCAGTGATCATTCGGCCGCGACGAATTGCGCGGCTTCGGTGGATTCGCTCAGCGCGACGGTCGAAGCCTGCCCGGCGGAGATCGCGGTGGCGATGGCGTCGAAATAGCCGGTGCCGACCTCGCGCTGGTGACGCGTCGCCGTGTAGCCGTCAGCTTCCGATGCGAATTCGGCCTGCTGAAGCTCCGAGTAGGCGCTCATGCCGCGGTCGCGGTAGCCGGACGCAAGTTCGAACATGCCGTGGTTGAGGCTGTGGAAGCCCGCCAGCGTCACGAACTGGAACTTGTATCCCATCGCCCCGAGCTCCCGCTGGAACCTGGCGATCGTGTCCGCGTCCAGCTTGGCCGCCCAGTTGAAACTGGGACTGCAATTGTAGGCGAGCAGCTTGCCCGGATATTCGCGATGCACTGCTTCGGCGAAGGCACGGGCATCGTCGAGGTCGGGATGGCTGGTTTCCCACCACAGGAGGTCGGCGTGGGGGGCGAAGGCGAGACCGCGCGCGATGCAATGGTCGAGACCGCTGCCTTCGCGAAGCCGGAAAAAGCCTTCGGCCGTCCGCTCGCCGGTAATGAACTGGCGATCGCGCTCGTCGACGTCACTGGTGATGAGCCTCGCGCTTTCCGCGTCGGTACGCGCGACAAGAACCGTCGGGACGCCACAGACGTCGGCGGCTAGCCGCGCCGCATCGAGGTTGCGGATCGCGGCCTGGGTTGGGATTAGCACCTTGCCACCGAGATGGCCGCACTTCTTTTCGGACGCCAGCTGGTCCTCAAAGTGAACGCCGGCGACGCCCGCCTCGATATAGGCCTTCATGATCTCGAAGCAGTTCAGCGGTCCACCGAAGCCGGCTTCCGCGTCGGCGACGATCGGCGCGAACCAGTCGCGCTTGGCGCCGCCTTCCATATGCTCAATCTGGTCGGCGCGGCTGAGGGTGCGGTTGATCCGCCGTGCGAGCTCCGGGCCGGTGTTGGCGGGATAGAGCGACTGGTCGGGATACATGGAACCGGCCGTGTTGGCGTCCGCCGCCGCCTGCCAGCCGCTGAGGTAGATGGCGTCGAGTCCCGCGCGAACCATCTGCATGGCCTGGTTGCCGGTGACGGCACCCAAAGCGCGCACCGGCTCTTCGCCGTGCAGCAGCTCCCACAGCTTCAGCGAACCGCGGCGTGCGAGCGTATGCTCGACGGGGAAGGACCCGCGCAGGCGGAGCACCTCAGCGACGTCGTAAGGCCGCTCAATTCCATCGAAACGTCCCGAAGGAGCAGCCACAACCTTGTCAAAACCTGTCATCCGTCGCTCCTCCACTGGCGAGCTTTGTCCTGAGACCCGCAAGAACATGGAACGGCGAATTGGGCTGCGGCAAAAAGCGTCGGCTTGTCACAACTTGACTTGTGACCTCGGTATCAAGTTGACAGTCTGGCACTCATGTCCAACGCCAAGCTGTTCCTCGGTCATCGCCTGCGGAGGCTTCGCCGCGACAATGGGCTGTCTCAGACGGACATGGCCGGTAGCCTTGCGATCAGTCCCAGCTATCTCAACCATCTGGAGCGCAACCAGCGGCCGGTAACCGCTGCACTGCTCCTGAGGCTCGCCGAAATCTACGAAGTCGACGTGCGCGAGTTCGCGTCGGTCGGAGGAGCCAAGACCGGCCCGGACGAGCTCGCCGAAATCTTCTCGGACAATCTGCTCCGCGACCTCGGCGTGCCCCGTTACGAGCTAGCCGAAATTGCGCACAACGCTCCCTCGGTGGCGGACGCGATTGCCAGGCTTTACGCCGCGCTCAAGGAAGCAGGCCGAAACCCGAGCCTGGCAAGCACCGGCGATGCGCGGTCGCTCGTCACGCCCGAAAACTGGGTCCGCGATTACATCCAGCAACACCGCAATCACTATCCGGAGCTGGAGCAGGCGGCGGAAACCCTTGGAGGGGCGCTGAGCGATCCTCTGTCGATGTCCGAACCCATGCGGCGGCGGCTGAAGGACGCCTGGGGAATTGCCGCACGCGTCGTGCCGCAGGCGGAACTCGGCAATCACAGCCAGTATTTCGACGCCGAGCGCCGCCAGTTCCTGCTGTCATCGCAGCTCCGCGCCGAGAATCGGACCTTCGCTCTCGCCTATCAGCTCGCCCTGATCGAATTCGCGACCGTGATCGACCGGATGGTCAAGGAAGCAGCGCCGCCCGACCAGGGGATCGCGCAGCTGCTGCACATGAGCCTCGCCAACTACGCGGCCGGCGCGATCATGATGCCCTACGGCCGCTTCCTCAAAGCCTGCGAGGAGATGCGCTATTCGATCGACCGGCTCTGCGGGGAGTTCGGCGCCAACGTCGAGCAGGTCGCCCATCGCCTGACGACGCTGGGTCGTCCCGGCGCTCGCGGCGTCCCATTCTTCATGCTTCGGGTCGATGCGGCCGGGAACATCTCCAAGCGCTACGCCGGCGATCAATTCCCATTCTCGCGCTTCGGCGGCACTTGCCCGCGCTGGAACCTGCACGCGGCCTTCCAGACCGCGGGACAACCGGTCACCCAGCTGATCGAGACGCCTGATGGGCACCGTTACTTCACCGTTTCGCGCACGATAGAACGGCCGATCAAGACCGAGCTCGGCGGCGCCTTGCTCGCGATCGGGCTCGGCTGCGACATTCGCCATGCGCACCGGCTGTCGTGTGCCGACGCCTATGACCTCGCCAACGCTCCGGTGATGCCCGTCGGACCCGCGTGCACGATCTGTCCGCGAGTCGATTGCGCCTATCGCGCAACGCCTCCGGCCGGGCGGATGCTGGCGGTCGACTATTCGCGCAAGTCGATCTCGCCCTACCCCTTCGTCACCGCCTAGGGCGCCACCGGCTCCCGTTCGAGCGAGACGCGGTCCCACTCGGCGGTGTCGGCCGCGACGTCGTAAGTCGACTGAACGAACGACAACAAAGTCGCTTCGGGATCGTCCGCGGTTCGCACTTCCGCATAGGGCAGGACATATTCCTGCCACTGGCCGTCCCAGGCGCCGGCGGCGACCTCCTCCTCTCGGTATCCCGGCGGCTCGGGGTAGGCGTAGCTGTAGAAGAACGGCTCAGCAGCGGTTGCGCCCGCCGCCCAGAAGCCGGCGCTCGATACTTCCTGGCTGTAGGCTTCGCGCGTGATCCGGGCGGGCAGGCCCGGTACGCCGCCAGGATGCCGCGGCGCGGGACGGCCGGAGAAGCGAGTCACGGCGAGGTCGAAGCTGCCCCACCAGAAATGCACCGGGCTCGACTTGCCGGTGAAGCCCGCCCGGAAACGCTCGAACACCGGCAACAGCGCCGCAAAGGCGCGGCGGACGCGATCCGCGCTATCCGGATC
>JAEVYW010000143.1 GCA_023392555.1 Pseudomonadota bacterium
GTGCTGATCTGCCCGCCGCCCTTGATCGCCAGCGCTTCGATGCTCGGCGTGTCGATGACGATGCGCAATCTGTACCCGCGCGGGCACTGGCCGTTGCAGGCGTCGATCTGCAGCCGGCCGTCGCGAACGATCTGCGCGCGCGTAACCCGGCTGCTGCCTTCGACGATGGTTACACGCTGCACGGCTGCGGGTCGAACAATGACGTTGCCTCCGCCACGCAACTCGATCTGGCGAAAGGAGGACACCGGCACAGTCTCTGCCGCGATGGCCGGGACGGCTGCGACCAGGGTGAGTGCGAACAACGGCAGGATGGAGCGCATGATGAAGCCCTTCTTGTGTAATGCGCCACATTTGTAGCGCTACATTTGTAGCTTGTTTAGTCCTGCTTGTTCGGGATCGCACAAAGGCTCATCCTGCGGTCCATGTCCCAACCGTTCCGCATCATCGGCAGCTTCGTCAGCCCCTACGTTCGCAAGGTTCTCGCCTGCTGCGAACTCAAGGGCCTTGAATATGAGATCGACCCGATCACGCCCTTCTTCGGTGGCGACGAGTTCGAGCGGCTGAGCCCCCTGCGTCGCATCCCCGTGCTGATCGATGGCGACGTGACCCTGTGCGATTCGTCCGTGATCTGCGCCTATATCGATGAGGCCTATCCGCAGCGTCCGTTGCTGCCGTCCGCGCCTGCCGATCGAGCGCGCGCCCGATGGCTCGAGGAGTTCGCCGACACGCGGCTCGGCGACGTCTTCATCTGGGGCCTGTTCTATCAGCGCCGAGTCCATCCGATGGTTTGGGGCGAGGCCGGCGACATGGAGCGCGTCGAGCGCATGGTGTCGGAGGATATCCCCCGCTCGCTCGACTACCTCGAACGCCAGCTTCCGGACGCCGGCTTCCTCTTCGGCGACGACATCGGCCTCGCCGAAATCTCGATCGCCAGCTTTTTCCGCAATGCAGAATATGCGGACTGGAAAGTGGATGCGGGCCGCTGGCCACGGGTGGCGCAACTGGTGGGCGCAACGTTCGACCACCCGGTCTTCCGCAAATTGTTCGAATATGAAAAGGTCCAGCTCAGCGCGGACATCAAGGGCCGTCGACAGGCGCTGCTCGATGCGGGAGCGAAGCTGACCGAAGAAACTGTCGGAACCCGCGAACCCCGCAAGGGGCTGATGCGGCTCTAGCCGGCGAGGCGCTGCGCGCTTCCGGCGATCCAGTTCTCCAGCCGCGTGCGGATCGACGGCCGCGACGGAATGAAGCCCGGCTCCAGCGCTCTGAGGTCGTCGTCGCTCTCGTAGATGGTGAGGTTCTGCGGGATTCGCGGCCGAAGCGTCTCGCGTCCGCGCAGCTTGTCCTCGGCGAGGTTGAGGGCGCGATGCACTTCTTCCGCAGTGAACGGCTTCATCAGGCAGCCAAGCGCCAGGTCCGGCATCGGAAAGCTCGGTGCTTTCCCGCTGACGAAGAGGCACGGCACGTCGAGGTCGTGCAGGCGGACCGCAGCGGAAAAGCCTGTGCTTCCGCGTGCCAGGTGCAGGTCGACCAGCGCCAGGTCAGGATTGTGATGCTGGGCCGCGGCGATGGCGTTGTCCGCATCGTCGGCGGTCGCGACGACACGGTACCGCGGATTATCTTCGACCAGATACTTCAGCGTTGTCGCCAGCTGTGAATCGTCTTCGACAATCAGGATCTTCAGCACGTCTATTCCCCCATCCCCCGGGAAATACTGAGATTTTCATGGTTGCTCGAAAAATCGCGCCTGCGAATCCCCCAACGGCCGTATTTACGACGAACGGAATCAGCAGAAGGCCGAAGCGACAAAAAAGGCCGGGCCGCCTCCCCAAAGGCGACCCGGCCTACCCCTCCTGACAGGCCTCAAAGTGAGAGCGTGGCCCGCAGAAAGCGCCCCCTTTACGCTCTGTAGAAGATGTGTGCGCCGATGGTTGCTGCTCGGCTTAGGCGGCGGCCCCACGACGGCGCGACATAGTCGGCATGGTACCAGAGCACATCCGTGCTCACGGTCGGAACGGCGCCGCTGGTCGCCAGCTGGGCGATGCCCACGGCTCGACGCCACGACGTGCAATTCTCGTCGGTGTACGGGAACTGGCCGGCGCGGACGAAGCTGAATTGCCACGGCTGCTTGACGACCGAGCACCAGTCCGACGGATACAGGCCCGACGCGGCGCGGTTCATGATGACACGCGCAACGGCCAGCTGGCCCTCGGCGCTTTCGCCACGCGCTTCGTGATAGACGGCAACGGCGATGCACTTGGTCTGCTCGTCGAGCGCGGGCGCGCTGGCGCCGTAGCGGTCGGCGAGAGCGTGGACCGACCAGCCGCTCTTGTAGAGCCAGGCGGCTTCCTTCGCCATGACCGGAACTCGCGATACCGCAGTTGTGGTCGGCAGTGCCTTGGCCGCGGCGATCATCGCCGGGGTCGGGCCAAGGACCTGGTTTGCGACCGCGGTCGTGACGTTCGAAACCGAGACCGCGGTCGCCGCACCGGTCGTCTTGATCGTCTGCGCCGCAGCGCTCACCGCAGGGGCAGCGACGGTCTGCGCATAAGCCGCAGTCGTCGGATTGATGGCGGCAATGAAAATCCCCAAAGCCACGGCACAGCCGCGGCGGCTCAGAAAC
>JAEVYW010000020.1 GCA_023392555.1 Pseudomonadota bacterium
GCGAAGCGCACTGGTCCGGCGCGGCGGCATGCATTGCGATGGCGATCACGCCGCCCAGCGACAGGCCGCAGATATGCGCGCGATCGACCCCAAGAGCATCGAGTCCAGCCAGGATACCTGCAGCGAAATCGTCGCCCGTGGCGTCGGGCTTGAACTCGCTCTCGCCATATCCGGGATAGTCGAACGCGATCGCGCGGCGGCTCCGGCCGAAATGCTCCAGCTGCGGCGCCCATACGCTTTTGTCCGAACCGACGCCGTGCAGGAAGACGATCGGCGTTGCAGCGCCCTCTCCTTGTTCAATGACGCCGATGCGACCGAGAGCGGTATCTATTGCTGCCATCCGAACGAACTGCGCGGGTGCGGGTCTCAATGCAAGCGGGTGAGTTGACGCGTCGGTTCAGCCACCGCTCATCTGCTCAGGCGCACGGTTCACCTCAAGAACAAGTCCTCAGCCGAGGTTAGGCCATGCGTAAGTTTCTTCTTCTGCTGCTGCTCACCAGCGCCGCGACGCCCGCGCTTGCGAAGCCCGACGACGACAATGAGCGTCCCAACTTCCGCGGTCCGCGTGTCGAGCGCAGCGAACCCCGTGCGGATCGCAGCGAGTCTCGCTCCGATCGCGCCGAAAGCCGTCCGGAGCGCGTCGACCGAGGTGACCGCCCGGAGCGCAACTTCAGTGGCGGCAACGATCGCCCACGCTTCGATCGCATGAACGGCGATGCGCCGCGCACGGTCTTCGTTCCTCCGAGCAGCGACCGTGACACGAGGGAAGTGTCGCGTCCTGTTCGCGTGGATCAGCCGACGCCGTCCCGCGGTCCCGGGGAGCGGTTCGTTGGCCGCCGTTCGGCAGGCGATAGCGTGCGCGACTGGCGCCGCGGCGAGCGCACGACCGATAGTTCGCCGACTTCGATCGAAGACCGCAACCTGCGTCGCGCGCCGGGCACCGAGCGTGGCACCGGTCGCCTGGTCGAGCGCCGCGGATCGACGCCGCGGATCTTCGACCCGAATAACGGCCCGCGCCGCATCAGCCGCACGCCCCAGTTCGGCACAGAGCCGCCGCCGCCGGCCACGTTCAATCGCGATAGGCAGTCCGATCATCGCCGCTGGCGCAGCGACTGGCGCCGCGACGATCGCTACGATTGGCGCGACTGGCGCCGCCGCCACCATTCGAACTTCCACATCGGCATTTATCTGGATCCGTTCGGATGGGATTACGCCCGCTACGGCATCGGCTGGCGCCTGTGGCCGAGCTATTACAGCAGCCGCTTCTGGCTCAACGATCCGTGGCAGTATCGCCTGCCGCCGGCTTACGGGCCGTATCGCTGGGTCCGCTATTATGACGACGCCTTGCTGGTGAATATCTACACCGGCGAAGTCGTTGACGTGGAATATAATTTCTTCTGGTAGACAGTATCCACTGTTTGGTCGAAGGGGCGTTGCGGCCAATCCGCAGCGCCCCTTTTCGCATCATCGCCACATGAAAGTTAGCCAATGCGTTGCTTGTTTCGAACGACGGTTCTTTCGACCTGCGCTGCAGCGCTCGCAGCCTGCGCGACCGTACCCGCTCCGGCGCCGGTCGCTCCCGTAGTGGTCGAGCCCGCGCCCGTCGCTCAGGCGCCGGTCCGCAGTGCGCATGACCGCTTGTTCGACCTGTTCAAGGCGAGCGACCAGGCTAGCCTCGAGCGTAACCCGCAAAGCGCAATCGCACGCGGCGACCTGCGGTATGCCGACC
Source organism: Pseudomonadota bacterium (assembly GCA_023392555.1). Taxonomy (GTDB): domain Bacteria; phylum Pseudomonadota; class Alphaproteobacteria; order Sphingomonadales; family Sphingomonadaceae; genus Sphingomicrobium. The sequence continues at coordinate 1,730 of JAEVYW010000020.1, forward strand.
GCTTCGGCGATTACATCAGCGACGAATATTATGCGGCCGAGCGCGCCGCGGCGGAGCAGGATCTTGCAACGCTTCACAGCATTCCGCGCGCGGAGCTGAATGCGACCGACCAGATCGCTTATGACACTTTCGAGTTCGAGACGAAGGATGCGCTTCGCGGGCTCCAGCCGGACCTGCTGGCCCTCACGGAGGTGCGGCCGCTTAACCACTTCTTCGGCTTCCACACCTATTACGCGACCTTCGCGAGCGGAAAAGGCACGGCGCCCTTCAAGACGCTCGAAGATTACGACAACAATCTGAAGCGCCACAAAGGCTTCGTCACCTATCTCGACCGGGCAATCGCGCGCTTCAGGCAGGGCGAGCAGTCGGGCGTCGTCGAGACCAAGATGACGGTCCGCAACATGATCGAGCAGCTCGACGCGCAGCTGAAGCTGAAGCCCGAGCAGTCGCCCTATTACGGGCCGATCAAGCAATTCCCGGCCGGCATCGGAGCTGCAGACCGTGCGCGACTGACCCGCGAATATCGCGCTGCGATCACCGACGAAATCTATCCGGCGCTGACGCGGCTCCGCGACTTCCTGAAGACGGAATATCTCGGCCACGCGCGCGAGGGCGTCGGCCTGATGTACATGAAGGGTGGCGAGAAGCTTTACCGCCAGCTCGTCGAGTCCACGACGACGCTCCAGATGACGCCGGACGAGGTTCACAACCTCGGCCTCAGCGAAGTCGCGCGCATTACCGGCGAGATGGACAAGATCCGCCAGGAAACCGGCTTCAAGGGCAACCTCGGCAAGTTCTTCGACTTCATCCGCACGTCCAAGAGATTCCAGGCGAAGAGCCGCGACGAGCTGACGCAGGGCTATTACGCCATGCAGAAGAAGGTTGAACCGAAGCTCCCCGCGCTGTTCTCGACAATGCCCAAGGCGCCGCTTGAGATTCGGCCGTACGATCCGTTCCGCGAGAAGTTCGAGGCGGGTGGGAGCTATGAGGAGGGCAGTGCCGACGGATCGCGTCCGGGCGTGTTCTACTTCAACTCCTACGACCTGCCGGCCCGCAACACGACCGAGATGACCACGCTCTTCCTCCACGAGGGCGAGCCGGGGCATCATTTCCAGATCAGCCTGGCGCAGGAGAATGAGGCGCTGCCGCCGTTCATGCGCTTCGGCGGCAACACGGCCTACGTCGAGGGTTGGGCGCTTTATGCCGAGACGCTCGGCTATGAGATGGGACTGTACAACGACCCCTACCAGCGCTTCGGCACGCTCAATGACGAGATGCTGCGCGCAATGCGGCTGGTGGTCGATACCGGCATCCACGCCAAGGGTTGGAC
>JAEVYW010000179.1 GCA_023392555.1 Pseudomonadota bacterium
GTAAATATGCCGCGCTCCGCCGGGTCGCCGCGAAGGACGATATCCGCTCCAACATTCACGCCGGCGGCAAGGCCGAGGCGGTCGAGATCGGCAAGGTCGAGCTTCGCGTCGCCGAGATCATCCGGCCAAAGCTGATCGCCGACGGCATGTTCCTCGTCGGGATCGACATCGTCGGCGACAAGATCCTGGAGGTGAACGTCTTCTCACCGGGCAATCTCAAGAGCTGCTCGACGCTCGCCGGCGTGGATTTTTCGGAGACCATCATCCAATCAGTCGAGCGCAAGGTCGAGATCGCGGGTGCGTATCGCGAAGGTTTCGATAATCGCCATCTGGCGGTGATCTGAGGGGGCTCGGCGCAGCCCTTCGCTTCGCTCCGCGATCATCGCCGACGGCGATGATGGTGCCGCTTACAGGACTCGAACCTGTGACCCCCTCATTACGAATGAGGTGCTCTACCAACTGAGCTAAAGCGGCGCGCTTTTTGGAAGCGGCGCACCCCCTAACAGCGCCACTCCCCGGCTTCAAGCTCTGTCGCACGGCCGGCCCACAGCCGGCTGAACAGATATGCTTAACGCTTTGTTTAGGCCTCCCCGCCATTTTCCTCACCAAGTTGGAGGGAGTGGGGCGTCAGGCATGGATAGCTATCGCGAGCATCCGAGCGATTTCGATCTGCCGTCGGTGAGCGAGGCATCGCCCGCCGACACGGCCGGAATCGAGATCGGCTCCGACGAGCGCCGGATGCACGTGCGCGCCTATAATTATTGGGTCTCGCTGCTCGGTGGCCGCGACTATCCCTCGATCGAGGACCTAGAGCCCGGCGAGGTCGAGGACTTTGCGGCTAACAGCGTGCTTCTGGACTTCACCGCCGGCCGTGAGAACCCGGCGACCCCGTATATCGGCGCTGCGATTCGCGAGGAGTGCGGGCTCGACGACGCGATCAACTCGATCGCCGACGTTCCGAGCCGTTCGCTGCTGTCGCGCCTGACCGATCATTACATGCAGATCATCGCCAACCGCGCGCCAATCGGCTTCGAAGCCGAGTTCGTGAACCAGCGCAACGAGACGATCTGCTATCGCGGCATCCTCATGCCGTTCTCGTCGGACGGCGACACGATCGATTTCATCTACGGAGTCATCAACTGGAAGGGCGGCGTTCCCGCTGCTGCTCCGGTCAATGCCGCCCCCGTGGGGTCGCCGATCGTCGAAGATGAAGACGAACTGGTCCTCGACCAGCAGGTAGCTTCAACGGACGTCCAGGCCGAACCGGTGCACTTCACCTGGGAAGACGGTCCGCTCCACGACCCCGAGACGGGCGAGATTTTCGAGACCGAACTGGACGAGAGCGCGGGCCTTGCCGACCATCTCTGGGCTGCGCGCGAGAGCGTCGATGCGCTGAAGGGCGCAGACGACCGCACCCGCTCGGCCCTCTATCGCGCTTTGGCACGCGCATACGACTTCGCACTTGCCAGCGAGCGCGAGCCGGAAGACTATGCCGAGCTGCTCGAGGAATCGGGCGTGAAGGCGCAGGCGCGCGCGCCGATGACGCCGATCGTGAAGCTCGTCTTCGGTATTGATTACGACAAGTCGCGCCTTACCGAGTTCGCGGCAGCTATGAGCTATGCTCGCCGCCAGGAAGTGGAGGCCGGCGCCTTCCTCAAGTTCATCGAGGACCAGGCCGGCGGCCTCAAGGCGCTGGTCGCCGCGGAACGCCAGGCCCGCAAGCCGCAGCCGAAGACCGACACGCAGACGGCGATTGCGCGCGCCAAGGCTCGAGACGCCAAGCCGATCGCACTCGACACGATTTCGTCGCAGAGCGAATTCGCTCTGGTCCTGGCCCGCCGCTGTGCGGACGGCGGCGTCGAGCCGATCGCGCTCGTGGAAGACGATGCGATGATCGAACGCGCGATCCGCCGCGCCAACATCTAGTCCGGTTCCGGACCGCGGGGTTGTCCCGCTCGCGGGGTGGGGGCTATAGGCCCGGGCGACACGCACCCTCCGCAGAGCAAATTGTTTCATGACCCTCCATTCGCGCCTCGCGAGGCCTCTCGTAACGTCCCTGCGCAAGGCGCTGACCCAATATGCCCTTCCCGGTGAAACGGAGGGTCTCGACAAGGCCCTGGAGCAGGAGGCAGCCGAGTTCCTGGCGAACGTCGCGGCGCAGCGGAAGCGGGGCGAAGTGGCGATTGCGATCGAGTCCACGGGCGGCGAAGCGGGCCGCCGTCGCATGCGCATCGGCATCGTCAACGACGACATGCCGTTCCTGGTCGATTCCGTCGCGAATGCGATCGCCGCCAAGGGCCTTGCGGTGCACCGCCTGCTTCACCCGGTGGTGTGCGTCGACCGTGATTCTTCGGGCAAGCTGAAGGACGTCGAGCCGCTGTGCAGCGACGTCAGCCGGCGAGAGTCGCTGATGTATATCGAGCTCGACCGCACGCACGCACGCGGGCGCAATGAACTGGTCAACGACCTCAAGGCGGTGCTTGCCGACGTCCGGGCCGCGGTCCGCGACTGGAAAGCCTTGCAGGCGAAGATGCGCGAGGACGCGGCGGCGATCGATGATCCGGAAGGCCGCGCCCTTCTCGAATGGTTCGCGGACGGCGCGATGACCCTGCTCGGCTACGAGGTCGAGAAGGCAACCGGCCAGCCGAGCGAAACGCTCGGCCTGTTCAGCATTCCCGGCGCCCCGACCGACGAGGGCGGCGCGATCGGCGCAATGAACTATTTCCAGGCCGGCGGCGACGTGCCGCTGATCGCCAAGGCGGAACGCAAGTCGTCCGTTCACCGGCGCGTCCCGCTCGACCTCGTCGTGGTTCCGATCAGTGCGAAGGGCAAGGTCACCGGCATTGGCGTGCACGCCGGCCTGTGGACCAGCCAGGCGCTGACCTGGCCGGTCGAGGACGTGCCCGTGCTGCGCAAGCGGCTCGAGCGGCTCGACAAGGATTTCGGCTTCGATCCCAAGGGCCATTCGGGCAAGGCGTTGCGCCACGCGGTGTCTGCGCTTCCACGCGACCTGCTGGTCAGCACGGACTACGACTCCGTACGCGAGCTGGTGATGATGGCGATGTCGCTGGCGGACCGTCCGCGACCCGCCCTCATGCAAGTTCGCAGCATCCTCAAGGGCCAGCTATTCACCTTCGTCTGGCTGCCCCGCGACGATCTTAACACGCGCCGGCGCGAGGCCATCGGCCATATGCTTGCGGAAGCTACGGGCACGGAGATCACAAGCTGGTCGATCGAGCTCGGCGAGGGCGATCTCGCGCTCATTCGCTACACGCAATACATCCAGGCCGACGCTCCGAACCCCGACGGGCGAGCGCTCGACGAGCGCCTCAACGAAATGGTCCGGGGCTGGGGGCCGGCTGTCGAGGAAGCGCTGATCGCGCGCGTCGGCTCGGGTCGCGCTACGCGCTACGCGCTAAGCTACGGCAACGAGTTTCCCGAAGGCTACCGCACTCGGACTGATCCGGAAGAGGCCGCCGAAGACATCCTGCGCCTGGCCGCGCTGGAGACGCCGGACGAACGTGGCGTGCGCCTTTATCGGGTCCCGGGCCAGCCGGCCGGTCACCTGCACCTCAAGACCTATCGCCGCGGCGGCTTGATCCCCCTCTCGGAAGCCGTCCCGGTGCTCGAGAATTTCGGATTCCGCGTCCTTGAGGAGATTCCGACCGCGCTGGGCGGCGGAAACGTTGGCTACATCCACGACTTCCTGCTCGATCTTGGTCCGGATGCGGACCTCGATTCGATCATCGCACGCGCCGATACGATCGAGACTGCGATCGCTTGCGTACTCGGGCGGCAGGCCGAGAATGACGAGTTCAACCAGCTTGTCCTGTTCGCGGGACTCGACACCAGGCCGGTGGTCTGGCTGCGCAGCTGGTTCCGCTACGTGCGGCAGACTGGAAGCAGCTTCGGCCTCGTTACGGTCGTCGACGCACTGCGCCGCGCGCCCAAGGCGACCGCAGCACTGGTCGGGCTGTTCACCGCCCGCCACGATCCGAGCATCAAGCGCGGGCGCGACGAAAAGGTCGAGGCCTTCCGGCGCGCATTCGACGATGCGATCGCCGACGTCCGTTCCATTGACGACGACCGCATCCTGCGCCGCCTCCGCGCGCTGATCGAGGCGGTCCTGCGTACCAACGCGTTTTCGCAGAAGAGCGACGAGGCGCTGGCGTTCAAGATTGAATCCTCTCTGGTGCCGGGTCTTCCGAAGCCGGTGCCGTGGCGCGAGATCTGGGTGTACAGCCCGCGCATCGAAGGCATCCACTTGCGCGGCGGTCCGGTGGCTCGCGGCGGCCTTCGCTGGTCCGATCGGCGTGACGACTTCCGCACCGAAATCCTCGGCCTGGTCAAGGCTCAGGTGGTCAAGAACGCCGTCATCGTCCCGACCGGTGCGAAGGGTGGATTTTACGCGAAGCAGCTTCCGGACCCATCGAACCGCGAGGCGTGGTTCGCCGAAGGCACCGAAAGCTATCGAATCTTTATCCGCTCGCTGCTTTCGATCACCGACAACATCGTCAATGACAAGGTCGTCCATCCGGAAGGCGTCGTGATCCACGACGGCGACGATCCTTATTTCGTCGTTGCCGCCGACAAGGGCACGGCGACCTTCTCCGATGTCGCCAACCAGCTTGCTTTGGAGCGCGAGTTCTGGCTCGGCGACGCGTTCGCCAGCGGCGGCTCGCACGGCTACGACCACAAGGCGATGGGGATTACCGCCAAAGGCGCGTGGATTTCGGTACAGCGCCACTTCCTCGAAATGGGCATCGACGTTCAGTCGGACCCGGTCACCGTGGCCGGCGTCGGCGACATGTCGGGCGACGTGTTCGGCAACGGCATGCTGCTCAGCCAGGCGATCAAGCTGGTCGCAGCCTTCGACCACCGCCACATCTTCATCGACCCCGATCCCGATCCGGCCAAGAGCTGGGACGAGCGCAAGCGCATGTTCGATCTGCCGCGGTCGAGCTGGGACGATTACAACCGCAAGCTGCTGTCGAAGGGCGGCGGCATCTATCCGCGCTCGCAGAAGTCGATCGAGCTCAGCGCCGAAGCGCGTGCAGTGCTCGGCATCGACGCCAAGACGGTCGATCCGGCGACCTTGATGAACGCCATCCTGAAGGCGCCTGTCGACATCATGTGGTTCGGCGGGATCGGCACCTATGTGAAGGCCGCCACCCAGTCGAACGCGGACGTGGGTGATCCGGCGAACGACGCGATCCGCGCCGATGGCGGCGAACTTCGCTGCCGCGCGATCGGCGAGGGCGCGAACCTCGGAATCACGCAGGCCGGCCGCATCGAATTCTCGGAGAAGGGCGGGCGCATCAACACCGACTTCATCGACAATAGCGCCGGCGTCGACTGCTCGGACAAGGAAGTGAACATCAAGATTCCGCTCAACCGCGAAATGCGCGAGGGGCGGCTGACGTTCGAGAAGCGCAACGCGCTGCTGGCGCGGATGACGGACGAAGTGTCCGACATGGTCCTGGAGGACAACCGCCTTCAGACC
>JAEVYW010000295.1 GCA_023392555.1 Pseudomonadota bacterium
AACCGGGTCAGTTTTTTGGCCACGCTTGTTCCTCTCCCTCAAGTCGCGCGACACAAGCTGGCGCGGAGCAGTTCGTCAAGCCGACGGGTTCACAGTTGGGGCGGCGCTGGCTAGGTGCGGACGATGGCCAAGAGGCTTCCACTTCAGAATGACTCCGCGGAGCTTCTTCTTTTCGGGCGTGAGGTCCTGCACGACGAGGCTCGCGCGCTGGACGCTCTGGCCGATAGCCTTGGCGACAGCTTCGTCGATGCCGTGGATTGCATTCGCACGTGCCGCGGCAAGCTGATCGTCAGCGGGCTTGGGAAGTCCGGGCATATTGCCCGCAAGGTTGCCGCGACCTTCGCTTCCACGGGCACGACAGCGACGTTCCTGCATCTGGCGGAAGCCATTCACGGCGACCTCGGCATGGCTGCCAAGGGCGACGTGGCCATGCTCATTTCCCAGAGCGGCGAGACGGCCGAGCTCGAGCTCGTCATCGAGCATTTCCAGGCATCGGGCATTCCGATCATCGGCATGACCAGCAACCCACAGTCGATGCTCGCCACGGCTTCGAAGTCGCTGCTTCTCCTTCCGCATTGGAAAGAGGTTGGGCCTGAATCGGTGGCGCCGACGACATCAACGCCGATGGCCCTGGCGCTCGGCGACGCGCTGGCGATGACGGTCATGCACCTCAAGGGGTTTACGCGCACCGATTTCGGCCGCCTGCATCCGGGCGGAACCCTCGGCGCCCGGCTCAAGCCCGCCAAGCGCTTGATGCATGGCGGAAAACAGATGCCGCTGACGGGTGCGGCAACCAACATGCATGACGCCGTCGTTGAGATGAACGCGAAACGGCTGGGCGTCCTCGGTGTCATCGATGACGCCGGTTTCCTGGTCGGCGTAATCACCGACGGCGATCTGCGACGGAACATCGAACGCGGCCTCGATCATCCGGCGAGCGAGTTCATGACGCGCGATCCGAAGACGATTGCGCCGGACTCGCTCGTCGATGACGCCCTGACACTGTTCGACGAGCACAAGATCACGGCGGTCTTTGTGGTCGAGGAGCAGGAAGGCGGGAAGCTTCCGGTGGGGGTGCTTCACATCCACGATTGCCCAGTCCCGCGATGAAGGTAGCCATCCTGATCCCGGCGAGGTTCGCTTCGTCGAGATTTCCCGGGAAACCATTGGTCGACCTTCGCGGCGCAAGCGGAACGGCCAAGCCTCTCATCCAGAGAAGTTTCGAGGCAGGTCAGAGGGTTGGCTGTGCTTCTTCCGTGCACATCGTAACCGATGATGAGCGGATCGCGTCGGTAGCGGGTTCATTCGCCGCACCGGTGATCATGACGTCGCCCGAGTGCCGCAACGGGACCGAACGCTGCGCCGAGGCCTTGGCCCATCTGGGTGACGTCGATCTGGTTGTGAATCTTCAGGGCGACGCCCTCCTGACACCCGCATATTTCATTGATGCGCTGGTCAGTGGAATGGGCGCGGACCCGGGTGCGCATGTCGCCACGCCCGCCATTCGGTTGCGGCCTGAGGAGGTGCGCTCGCTCCAGTCTGAAGAGGCAGCGGGCAGGGTGGGTGGAACGAGCGTCGTCACCAACGGCGCCGGCCGCGCGCTATATTTCTCGAAGCGGCTGATCCCCTACGTACCCAAGAGGGCCTTGGAGGGCGAGTTCTCCCCCGTGCGGCTGCACGTTGGAGTTTATGCCTACCGGCCGAGCGCGCTTCGAGCCTACGCCGGTACTGCGCCTTCAGAGCTCGAGGAGCTCGAAGGTCTTGAACAACTGCGGTTTCTGGCGGCGGGTGTTCCGATCAGCGTCGTTGAAGTGGAAGCTCCTTCGTTCTCGCTTCGTGAGCTGAACAACCCGGAAGACATCGGGCCCATCGAGCAGGCACTGGCCGAGGCCGGCCTGGAGTGAGCTATCTCGATGCGTTGCCGGAGCAATATCGGCTGATCCTTTGCGATATCTGGGGTGTCGTTCACGACGGCGTCGCGCTGTATCCGGGGGCGGCTCAGCGGCTCCAGGGCTGGCGCCGCGAGGGACGAACGATCATCCTCATCACCAACGCGCCGAGGCCTGCTGACGCGGTCGAAGCGCAGCTCGGGAGGATCGGACTGCCGCGCGATGCCTGGGACGCGATCTCGACCAGCGGTGAGGCAGGGATTGCGGCGCTGAAGTCCCTTGGGCAGCCTGTCGGTTTTCTGGGCACGCGAGACGATCGCGAGAATCTCGCGGCCCATGGTGTCGATTTCGCGAGCGACGACACCTTCCATCATCTGGCATGCACCGGCCTTGATGATGAGCGAGGCAGGGTCGAGGATTATCGTTCGGAGCTTCAAGTCTGGGCGAAGCACGGCGTCGTCCTGCACTGCCTCAACCCGGACCGAATCGTGGTTCGCGGCGAGGTTTCGGAGCCTTGCGCGGGAGCGTTGGCCGACATCTATGAGGGGCTTGGCGGAACTGTCGAATGGTACGGGAAGCCATACCCCGCAATCTATCGCCATGCCTCATCGCAAGGCGGCAATCCGCCCTCCGCGACTGTCTTGGCGATCGGCGACGCATTGCAGACGGACATGCTCGGCGCGGCGCGGATGGGTTTCGATGCGGTCTTCGTCGCAGGTGGGATTCACCGGGGCGAGGCGTTCCCGGCGGACTTCGCTGTGAGCAACGGCGTGTGCGACTGGGCCCCATTGGCCGTTGTCGACGGGCTGGGCTAGGGATTGGCGATGCAGCTTCTCGGACGCGAAATCGGCCTCGACAGGCCCTTCTTCCTGATCGCTGGCCCATGCGTGATCGAAAGCGAGGAGCTCCAGCTGCGCACGGCGGAGCGCATCAAGACGATCGCCGATCGGCTCGGCCTGTTCGCGATCTTCAAGTCGAGCTTCGACAAGGCCAACCGGTCTTCAGACATGAGCTTTCGCGGGCCTGGGATCGACGAGGGGCTGCGCATTCTCGCCAAGGTCCGCGAGGAGATCGGCATTCCGGTTCTCACCGACGTCCACGAGGTCTCGCAGATTGCCGCCGTAAGCGAGGTGGTCGACGTGTTGCAGACACCGGCGTTCCTCGCGCGGCAGACCGACTTCATCCACGCGGTCGCTGCTTCGGGTAAGCCGGTGAACATCAAGAAGGCGCAGTTCATGGCGCCGCAGGACATGATCAACGTCGTCGAAAAGGCGCGCAATGCGGCCCGCAGCGCGGGTGTCACCGACGACACGATCATGGTGTGCGAGCGCGGCGCGTCGTTCGGCTATAACAATCTCGTTTCCGACATGCGCAGCTTGGCGATCATGCGCGAAACCGGGTGCCCCGTCGTGTTCGACGCGACCCATTCGGTCCAATTGCCTGGCGGGCAGGGGACCAGCTCGGGCGGGCAGCGCGAATTCGTCCCCGTACTCGCCCGCGCTGCGGTCGCGACCGGCGTCTCCGGCCTGTTCATGGAAACTCATCCGGATCCGGCGAACGCCAAATCGGACGGACCGAACGCCTGGCCGCTCGATCAGTTGGAAGCCTTGCTGGCGACGCTTGTCGAGATCGACAAGGTGGTGAAGTCGGCCGGATTCGCCGTGACGCTATGAGGCGGTCTGCACGCGCCGGACCCGGTGATATTCGGCGCGGACCTGGATGATCAGGACCAGCGCCATGACCGCATAAGCAAGGACGAAGGCCGCTGCTGCGCCGACTACGCCGAAGTGCCAGCACATCGGTGCAATCAATGCGAAATAGACGATCGTGCTGATGATGCGTGCCTTCAGAGGCGCGTCTGGTCGGTCGAGCGCGTAGAGCATCGAGGGCAGCGGGAAGCTGAAGATGCCGATTAGCGGGGCGAGCATCAGAATGAGGAAAATCGGATAGGCGCCCAGGAAGTCCTTACCGAAAAGAAGCCCAAGAAGAGGTTTTCCGCCGATCAGGATCAGGAGA
>JAEVYW010000005.1 GCA_023392555.1 Pseudomonadota bacterium
ATCCACGCCTACACCAACGACCAGAAGATCCTCGACCAGATCCATTCCGACCCGCGCCGTGCGCGTGCGGCGGCGATGTCGATCATCCCGACGACTACGGGCGCTGCCCGCGCCGTCGGTGAAGTGCTTCCGGAGCTGAAGGGCAAGCTGGACGGATCGGCCGTTCGCGTTCCGACGCCGAACGTCAGCCTGGTCGACCTGACCTTCACGCCGAAGCGCGACACGACGCTCGACGAGGTCAACGGCGCGCTCAAGGCCGCGAGCGAGAGCGGGCGCCTGAAGGGCATTCTCGCCTACACCGACGAGCCTTTGGTCTCGATCGACCTCAACCACAATCCGGCAAGTTCGACCGTGGACAGCCTCGAAACGGCGGTGCTCGAAGGCAAGCTGGTTCGCGTCGTAAGCTGGTACGACAATGAATGGGGCTTCTCGAACCGCATGGTCGACACGGCCTGCGCAATGGCGAAGCTCGGCTAAGCCACCTCATGCCGTTCAAGACCCTCGACGATCTGCCGGAGGACCTGACCGGCAAGCGCGTGCTCGTCCGCGTCGACCTCAACGTGCCGATGGACGGCGCGCGGGTCACCGACGACACGCGTTTGAAGGCGATGCTGCCGACCGTGCTGGAGCTGAGCGACCGCGGCGCGATCGTGCTGCTGCTGTCGCACTTTGGGCGGCCCAAGGGCGAGGTTCGGCCGGACATGTCGACGGCGCAGTTGGTGATGCCGGTGCATCGCCTCGCGGGCCGGTCGGTGCGCTTCATCGAGAATTGCCAGGGGCCGGAGGCGGAAAGGGCGCTCTCGACCATGCTGCCGGGTAATATCGGCATCCTCGAGAACACGCGCTTCCATCGCGGCGAGGAGAAGAACGACCCGGAGCTTGCGAAGGGCATTGCAGCGCTCGGCGATTTTTACGTCAACGACGCTTTCTCCGCCGCTCACCGCGCTCACGCATCGACAGAAGGCGTTGCGCGCCTACTGCCGAGCTTCGCCGGGCGGGCGATGGAGGCCGAGCTCAAGGCATTGCAGGTCGCTCTGGGTGAGCCCGAGCGGCCGGTCGCGGCGGTCGTGGGCGGGGCGAAAGTCTCGACCAAGCTTGATGTGCTCGGCCACCTTATCGGCAAGGTCGATCATCTGATCATTGGCGGTGGAATGGCGAACACCTTCCTCGCCGCCCGCGGGGTCAATGTCGGCAAGTCGCTGTGCGAGCATGATCTGACCGGCGAGGCCAATGCGATCTTTGACCGCGCCGACCAGGCCGGCTGCACGATCCACCTTCCGTACGACGTCCTCGTAGCGAAGGAGTTCGCACCCAACCCGCCAAGCCTGCGCGCCTGCAACGTGCACGAAGTCGCCGAGGACGAGATGATCCTCGACGTAGGTCCCGCCGCGGTCGAGGCGCTCGCGGACGTTCTCAAAACGTGCCGGACCCTGGTCTGGAACGGGCCGCTAGGCGCGTTCGAGACGCCGCCGTTCGATGCGGCGACTGTCGCGCTGGCGCAGACGGCTGCCGCACTGACCAAGGAAGGCTCGCTGGTCTCGGTGGCGGGTGGCGGCGACACCGTCGCGGCGCTGAACCATGCCGGCGTGGCGCAGGACTTCAGCTTCGTCTCGACCGCAGGCGGGGCATTTCTCGAATGGATGGAAGGGCGCACGCTCCCGGGTGTCGCGGCTCTCGAAGCCTGATGATCAACGTCCGCTCCGTCGATCACGTCGTGCTCCGCGTGGCGGACGTGGACAAGGTCGGGGCCTTCTACATCGACGTTCTCGGCGGCAATTGGGACCGGCGGCGCCCGGACATCGGCCTGCATCATCTGCGGCTCGGCGAGCTGATGATCGATCTGGTGCCCGTGGATGGGCCGCTCGGCCGAATGGGCGGCGCTGCGCCCGGACCCGAAGGGCACAACGTCGATCACGTCGCATTCCGCGTGGAGCCATGGGACGGCGAGGCGATCCTCGCCACGCTGAACGGCCATGGCATCGAAGCCGAGATCAAGTCGCGCTATGGCGCCGACGGCGACGGACCGTCGATTTATTTCAAGGATCCGGAAGGCAATGGGGTGGAGCTCAAAGGCCCGCCATCGGCCGCCGGACCAAACAGCTGAGCAGGGTGAGATGATGACGAACGAAGAGATGATTGCGAAGGTTGAGCAGGGCGACGGCTTCATTGCCGCGCTTGATCAGTCGGGCGGCTCCACGCCCAAGGCGCTGACTGGCTACGGCTATCAGGGCGACGAATGGTCGAACGACGAAGAGATGTTCGGCCTCATCCACGATATGCGCTCGCGCATCATCACTTCCCCCTGCTTCGGCCAGGGCAAGGTTCTGGGCGCGATCCTGTTCGAGCGGACCATGGACGGCATCGTCGACGGCAAGCCGACCCCGCAGGCGCTGACCGAGAAGGGCATCGTCCCCTTCATCAAGATCGACAAGGGCCTCGAAGCGGAGGCGAACGGGGTTCAGCTGATGAAGCCAATGCCGGAGCTTTCCGGCCTGCTCGAGCGCGCAAAGCAGCTTGGCGTGTTCGGAACCAAGGAGCGCTCGGTGATCAACCTCGCCAATCGCGAGGGCATTGCCGAGCTGGTCGCGCAGCAGTTCGACGTCGCGCGCGCGGTTCTGGCCCACGGGCTGGTGCCGATCATCGAGCCCGAAGTGAACATCAAGAGCCCCGAGCGCGATGCGGCCGACCGCCTGCTGCTCGAAGCGATCCTCCGCGAGCTCGACGGCGTCGATGAGCGGGTCATGCTCAAGCTGTCGATCCCGGCCGAGGCGGGCCTGTTCCAGCCTCTGGTCGATCATCCCAAGGTGCTTCGCGTGGTTGCGCTGTCGGGCGGCTTCTCTCGTGAGGAAGCTTGCCGCGAACTCGCCAAGAACCCCGGCATGATCGCGAGCTTCAGCCGCGCCCTCCTGTCCGATCTTCGCCACAACCAGAGCGACGAGGAATTCGATCGCACGCTCAACACCGCGATCGACGAGATCTACGGCGCCTCGGTCGCGCGGGTGCCGGCCTGACGGTGGAAATCGACGACTTCGAACCTGCCGACTTCCCTCCGCCGGAGCGGCGGGAGCCGTGCAAGCTTTACCTGATCAGCCCGCAGGATGTCGGCGGAGCGTTTTCCGACCGGTTAAAGGCCGCCGTCGAGAGCGAAGCGGTCGCGGCGTTCCAGCTGCGGGTGAAGGACGTCGGCGAGCATGAGCTAGCGAGGCTCGCGGAGCCGCTGCAGCGCATCTGCGCCGACGCCGAGGTCGCATTCATCGTCAACGACAGCATCTCGCTGGCAAAGCGGCTCGGCGCGGATGGCGTCCACCTTGGCCAAAACGATGGCGACATCCGGGAGGCGCGCGACACGCTTGGTCCGAACGCCCAGATTGGCCGCACCTGCCACGACAGCCGCCACCTCGCGATGGAAGCGGGCGAGGCGGGCGCGGATTATGTCGCCTTCGGAGCCTTTTATCCGACGACGACCAAGCCGAGCGACTATCGCCCGGATCCGGCAATCCTCAGCTGGTGGGCTTCGATCTTCGAGATCCCGTGCGTGGCGATCGGCGGAATCACTCCGGCCAACGCAGCGCCGTTGGTGAAGGCCGGGGCCGACTTTCTCGCGGTCTGTCAGGCCGTCTGGTCCGCGGAAGACCCCGCAGCGGCCGTCGCTGCGTTCGAGCCAGTTCTCAGAGGCTGAGAGCCGCCTTCAGGGCTCGGGCATCTTCGATCGCGTGGCCGAAGATGTCGTTGTTGAAGAAGGCCCAGCACGACCGGCCCGCCGCACGCTGGTCGCGGAGCCAGCCCGCCCAGTAATCAATCTGCTCCTGCGTGTAGCGGCCTGAATAGCGCCCGCCGGTGCCGTGGAAGCGGACGTAGGCCGTGCGGCCGCTCGCCCAGTGCGGACTAATGAGCCCGCGCAAGTCATGGACGACAAAGCCCGCACCATGGCGGTCGAGCAGCGCCAGGACCTCCTCGCCGTACCAGCTGACGTGCCGGAACTCGACGACCAGCTCGATGTCCCTCGGAACTCGACTGAGAAACGCGTCGAGCCTTTCGTCATTGCGATGCAGGCTCGGCGGGAGCTGCAGTAGCAGCGGCCCCAACGCTGGCCCGAGCCGGCGGGAAAGGTCGACGAACTCCGCCATTTGCTCGTCGCAGCCGACCAGCTTCTTCAGGTGCGTGATGAAGCGGTTGACCTTCACCGCATAGCGAAAGCCGTCCGGCGCCTTATCCCGCCAGCCGTCGAACGTCGTCGGAAGCGGCAGCCGGTAAAAGCTCGCATTGATCTCGACCGTGTCGAAATCCTCGGCGTAGCGCTGGAACCAGAGGCGCTGCGGCAATCCTTCCGGATAGAAGAGCCCGCGCCAATGTTTGTAGACCCATCCCGAGCAGCCGACACGCACTCCCGGCGGGGTGGAATTGGAAACAGTTGAGGCCTGCATCGTTGATAGCGCGAACCCTTTTTCATGCGGAGAGTTGCGTTGCCTCAACCCAAGCTGTTCACGTC
>JAEVYW010000126.1 GCA_023392555.1 Pseudomonadota bacterium
GCCCGCGAGCACTGCACCGGTGATGGGCTTCGGATTAAGCTGCGCGGCCGCGCCCTCGACTTCGATCGCAACGGCCTTGATGTCGTCGCCGAGCACCTGGCCGACGAGCTTCCCGAGGCTTTCCGCAAGCGCCATGTACGGCTTCAGCCGCGGCGCTTCCTCGGCTGACAGCGACGGCATGTTGATCGCATTGGTCACGCCGCCCAGCAGCAGGAAGTCGCTCATCTGCTCCGCGACCTGGATCGCCACATTGACCTGCGCTTCGCTGGTCGATGCGCCGAGGTGAGGCGTGGAGATGAAGTTCGGCGTTCCGAACAAAGGCGAATCCTTGGCGGGCTCCGTCTCGAACACGTCGAGCGCCGCGCCGCCCACCTGACCGCTGTCGAGCGCGTCCTTGAGCGCCGCCTCGTCGATCAATCCGCCGCGCGCGCAGTTCACGATACGCACGCCGGGCTTCGTCTTAGCGATATTCTCGCGGCTCAGGATGCCGCGCGTCTGTTCGGTTAGGGGCGTGTGGAGCGTGATGAAGTCGGCGCGTTTCAGAAGCTCATCCAACTCGACCTTTTCGATGCCCAGATCGACCGCCCGCTCCGGCGTCAGGAAGGGATCGAAAGCGACGACCTTCATCTTCAGCCCGAGCGCGCGGCTGGCGACGATCGAGCCGATATTGCCGGCACCGATCAGGCCGAGCGTCTTGCCGGTGACCTCGACGCCCATGAAGCGGTTCTTTTCCCACTTGCCGGCCTGGGTTGAAGCGTCGGCCTCGGGCAGCTGCCGGGCGAGCGCGAACATCAAAGCGATGGCGTGCTCGGCCGTGGTGATCGAGTTGCCGAACGGCGTGTTCATGACGACCACGCCGCGCGCGGTCGCCGCCGGGATATCGACATTGTCGACGCCGATGCCGGCTCGCCCGACCACCTTCAGGTTCGTCGCAGCCGCCAGGATGTCCTTGGTGACCTTGGTCGACGACCGGATCGCCAGACCGTCATAGTCGCCGATGATCGCCTTCAGCTCGTCGGGCGTCTTGCCGGTGATCTCGTCGACCTCGATGCTCCGCTCGCGGAAGATCGCCGCGGCCTTGGGATCCATTTTGTCGGAAATGAGTACGCGCACTGGACCGCTCACGCCGTCGCCTCCCATGCATAATCGAGCCATGGCCCGAGGGCCTCGATGTCGGCCGTATCAACCGTCGCGCCGCACCAGATGCGGAGCCCTGGAGGGGCATCGCGATAGGCGCCGATATCAAGCGCCGCGTCTTCGCTTTCGAGCAGCTTCACAATCGCCTTCTGGCGCGCCTTGTTCGCTTCCTCGTCGGAGCGGTCGGCGAATTGGAGGCACACCGACGTGTTCGAGCGGATTGCAGGATCGGCCGCGAGATGGTCGATCCAGCTTGCCTGAGAGACCCAGCGGTCGAGGGCGGCTGCATTGGCGTCGGCACGGGCGATTAGCGCTTCAAGTCCGCCGACCCGCTCCGCCCAGTCGAGCGCAACGAGCCAGTCCTCAACCGCGAGCATCGAAGGGGTGTTGATCGTCTCGCCTTTGAACACGCCGTCGATCAGCGCGCCGCTTTTGGTCAGACGGAAGATCTTCGGAAGCGGCCGGCCCGCCGGCTCACGCTCCAGCCGTTCGACCGCGCGGGGGCTAAGCACGATCATCCCGTGGCCACCTTCGCCGCCAAGCGCCTTCTGCCAGCTGAAGGTGCCGACATCGATCTTCGCCCAGTCGATGTCTTGGGCGAAGGCTGCGGACGTCGCATCGCAGATCGTGAGGCCGGTGCGGTCGTCTGCAATCCAGTCGCCCTTGGGTACGCGAACGCCGCTGGTCGTGCCGTTCCAGGTGAACACGACATCGTTCGATGGGTCGATTCCGTTGAGTTCCGGAAGGAAGCCATAGTCCGCGGTCCGGACCTCATGCTGAAGCTTCAGCTGCTTGGCGACATCGGTCACCCAGCCTTGTCCGAAGCTTTCCCAAGCCAGCATCGTCACTGGCCGCGGGCCGAGCAGCGACCACAGCGCCATCTCCACAGCGCCGGTGTCCGACGCAGGCACGATCCCCAGCCGATAGTCGTCCGGCAGCTTCAGCAGCGCCTTCGTCCGGTCGATCGCTTCGGCCAGGCGCGCCTTGCCGTGCGCCGAACGGTGCGAGCGTCCGAGCGACCGGGTGTCGAGAAGGGAAGGGGACCAGCCTGGCGGCTTCGCGCAAGGGCCGGAGGAAAAATGCGGCCGAGCCGGCTTGGCTTGGGGCTTCGCGAAGCGCACTGCGCCCGCAGTCGTAACGTCGTTCAAAATCACTCTCCTCACAGAGAGCTCGCGCCGCGTTGGGACGGCGTGGCCCGACGCCGCTTCTAAGGTTCATTGTGGCCGCGGCAAGGCGCCGCGAGAGATTCACACACGAATTTAGTCTGGAGAACGATTCGTCACCGTTCTGACGTGTGGATAAGTCGGAATAACAACGACTCACCGCCGTTACCCTGCGATTCGTCCCGTCAGAGGGATCCAAAGGTTGAGTTTGTTTACCACCGGGGGGCAGTCTCCGCCTCGTTCGACGGGTGGTGGGCAATCCGTTCGTTGGTACGGTGGGGCTGGGGAGCTCCTTTAGTGGTGGAATTTTGCTGCGGCGGCTTTCGCGCGTGCAGTGAACTGAACGTTTGGGAGCTGGTGGGGACATGACCAATTTGCTGACGGCGACGTCGGGTCTGTTCAGGGATCGCGATTTTTTCGTGCATGACGGCACGCGCCTGCGCCGCTTCCGCATCTCGGGTTCGCTTCAAATCTCCGGTTTCGTCGCGTTGATGGCGCTCGTCGCCTGGTCGAGCTACGCGCTCGCACGGTTCCTGACTCCGACTCCCTCGGTCGCTTCGGCGGCCGTTTCTTTGTCCAGCAACGACTATTCGGCGAAGGTCGCCGCCTTGACGGCCGAGACCGAGCGCCGCGTCCAGCTGATCGAGCGCCGCCAGGCCGCTCTCGCTGCCGCGCTTGCCGAAGAGAATATCGACACCGCCGCTCTCGAACGCCTCGGCTTCACGCCGTCGACCTCGGCCAAGGACGGCCGCGGCGGTCCGTTCGACGGCGCCGCCGACCCGACCTTCAAGCAGCTGTTCACCAGCTGGAAGAAGCTCGACAATCTGGCTTCCGGCGCGATCGCGGTTCCGTCCGACAAGCCGGTCAAGACCGCCGCTTTCACCAGTGGTTATGGCGTTCGCTCCGATCCCTTCCGCGGCGCCGCGGCGATGCACCCGGGCATCGACCTGGCCGGTCCGATGGGCACTCCGATCTACGCCACTGCGGACGGCACCGTTCTTCGTTCGGGCTGGAACAGCGGCGGCTACGGCAACCTCATCGAGATCGATCACGGCCGCGGCATCGCGACGCGCTATGGTCACCTTTCGAAAATCCTCGTCAGCGCCGGCCAGCGCATCACCCGCGGGCAGCTGATCGCACGGATGGGGTCGACCGGCCGTTCGACCGGCAGCCACCTGCACTACGAAGTCCGCATCGAAGGCAAGCCGGTCAATCCGATCCCATTCATGAAATCGACCGACTACCTCGTCGCCATGCAGAAGAGCGTGGGCAGCCACTCCATGGACCAGGTCGCGCTCGGCGGACCGACCGGCGGCCGCCGCTAATATTGCTCCCCAGCCGGCGGCACCCTATCTCGCTCGCGTGAGCGACCCTGACATCATCCTGACCGAAAATGCCGCGAAGCGCGTCGCGTGGATAGCCGAGCGGCAGTCCAAGCCCGCGATCCTTCGCCTCGCCGTCGATGGCGGCGGCTGCGCCGGCTTCACCTACAAGTTTGAACTCGCGGACGTTGCAGCCGACGACGACACGGTCGCTGAGACCAGCGGAGTGAAGCTGGTCGTCGATCCGATGAGCCTCGACCTCGTCCGCGGCTCGGCCGTCGATTTCGTCGAGGACCTTGGCGGCGCGGCCTTCAAGGTGACCAACCCCAATGCGGCCTCGGGCTGCGGCTGCGGATCGAGCTTCTCGGTTTGAAGCTCACCACTTTCAACCTCAACGGCATCCGCGCGCGCTTGCCGCGCCTGCTCGAATGGCTCGAGCGCGAGCAGCCCAGCATCGTCTGCCTTCAGGAGCTGAAGTGCGCCGACGAGGCGCTCCCGATCGCGGACATCGAGGCGGCCGGCTACGGCGCGGTGTGGCACGGCCAGAAGGGCTTCAATGGCGTTGCAATCCTGCAGCGCGGCGACACGCCGCAGTTGCGCCGCGTCGGCCTCCCCGGCGATCCCGACGACACGCACAGCCGCTACATCGAAGCGGAGACGCATGGCCTGATCGTCGCCTCGCTCTACCTTCCCAACGGCAATCCGATCGGGACGGAGAAGTTCGACTACAAGCTGAAGTGGATGCAGCGGCTGGAAGAGCATGCCGCTGGGCTGCTTGCGGAAGAGCGCCCCGTGGTGCTCGCCGGTGACTGGAACGTCGTGCCCGAAGACCGCGACGTCTTCTCGATCCGCGCAGCTGCGAACGATGCGCTCGTCCAGCCGGAAACGCGGGCGCAGTGGCGAAGGATCATGAACCAGGGTTGGACCGAGGCCCTGCGCGCGTTCCACCCCAACGACGACCGGCTCTACACCTTCTGGGATTATACCGCGGGCTGCTGGCAGCGGGACGCGGGCTTCCGCATCGATCATCTGCTCTGTTCGCCGGAACTTGCCGACCGTCTCACCGGGGCCGGGGTCGACCGCTGGGCGCGGGGCGAAGAGAAAGCCTCCGACCACGCACCGCCCTGGATCGAGCTCAACTAGCGGGGGGTGTTCATCCGCGAAGCGAGCGCGCTCGACCTTGCGGCCAATGCGGACACGTCGCGAGCATCGAGCTCGCGATCGAAGCAAATTCCCATCACGCCTTCGTTCTGCCACCGCACCACGGCCGACCGCGCAAGGGTCCCGCAGTCGAGCGTTACCGCGGTCCCACTTGCCAGCCCGACAGCGCAATTCAGCTTGGCGCCGCCCGCCGACAGGTCGAGGATCTGAACGAAATGGCGCTCGCCCTCGGCTTGAAGGAAAGCCGGCAGCGCAACCTCCACTCGCGGGTAAAGGCGACGGTCGGCGTAAGGGTCGGCGCCCTTTGAGGCTGGTACGGTGCTTGCCATGATGTCTTCGTACCGGCGTACCATCAGGGTGCTTCGGAGAAGTAAACGCCGCGGCCTACTGAGAATTCGATTTAGTCCGTCATGGCCGAGTTTCGTGCAGCCCTGCGGAAGAAGGCTGCGGACAACAGCCAGAGCACCGTGAAAATGCCGCTGGACACGACGGCTTTCAAAATACCGTCCGGCTCGGCAGCCGTTATCGGGGCGGTCGCGATTGCGGTGCCGATTAGCACCTGCATGACTGCCACTCCCAGCATTGCCCGTGCGATTCCCAATGGCCGGAAGCGGGTAGCGAAAGCGGCGGTCATTGCCGCCATGATCACGCCGAAACTGCCCATTGCCTGTCCGTCGTCGCGGACGATGGCGGTCCATACGATTAGGGAAGACGTCAACAACGCGACCCCCACACCCGCGAGATAGGCGCGGCCCACTTCCGACTCACTCATCGGAGCACCTCCAGTAGTTTCGGGTATGATGGCAGCGCTCTTGCTGAGGCGCCTGAGCAACTTCTCAGGAATGTCTCAGGAGGCGGGGACTGCCGACAGATCCACTTTCAGCGGGGGCATTTCGACGATCGCATAGGTGCCGGAGGCAATCTCGATC
>JAEVYW010000158.1 GCA_023392555.1 Pseudomonadota bacterium
CGAGAAGTTCACGCGGCCCGGCCGGATCGCGATCAACGGCGGCTCCGCCGGCGGCGAGTTGATGGGCGCGGTCGTCAATTCCGACCCGAACCTGTGGGGGGCTGTGATCGCGGATGTTCCGTTCGTCGACGTGCTCAACACCATGCTCGACGACACGCTTCCGCTAACCCCGGGCGAGTGGCCCGAATGGGGTAACCCGATCACCGACAAGGCGGCATTCGAGCTAATCCGAAGCTACTCGCCCTACGACAATGTGAGCGCGCAGGACTATCCGCCGATGCTGATCACCGGCGGTCTCAACGATCCGCGCGTGACCTATTGGGAGCCGGCGAAATGGGCTGCGCGGCTTCGCGCGACCAAGACCGACGACAATTTGCTGCTGCTGAAGATCAACATGGGCGCGGGCCATGGCGGCAAGTCGGGCCGCTGGGAACGGCTGCACGAGGTTGCGGAAACCTACGCTTTCATGCTGACGCAGGTGCAATGACCCGCCCAGTCTTCGAGCATCGCATCACCGCCAGGGCCGAGCACATCGACGAGCTTGGCCACGTCAACAATGCGGTTTGGGTGCAGTGGATTCAGGAGGTCGCGCTGGCGCACTGGTACAGCGTCGCCGACCCCGGTCATCAGGACGATTACATCTGGGTCGTCGTTCGCCACGAGATCGATTACCTCCGCGCCGTCGTCGAAGGCGAGACGGTGACCGGCCGTACCTGGGTCGGCGAGGCCGCCAAAGGTGCCCGCTTCGACCGCGAGATGGAGTTCGTCGGCGACGACGGAAAGGTTCGCGTCCGAGCGCGAACGACCTGGGCGATCATCGACAAGAAAGCAGGCCGCCCGATCCGCGTCCCGCCCGAAGTGATGGCGCCGTTTCTCTAGCTGAATTCGCATCGGCGACCGCCTGAAGCGCTTTGGCGCAAGGCATCTTTATTCCGCCGCGCATCCTCTGCTTGGCTTCCTGCGTTGATCGTTCGAGTCGCAGCGAGGACGCTTGGCCAACAAGAACGACATTGCTCCCTTCGAACGGCGTGAGGCGCGCCGGTGGACGCGCGCCAGCGATTACGTCGTCAATGTCGATGCTCATGTTTTGAATGCGGCTTTGCCGAACTCGGCGCTCCGCAAGTTGGACGAAAGCCGCAAGCGCAGCCGACGCGGTCTGTGGCTGCCGACCATCGCTGTAGGAATTGCCGCCCTTATGGGACTGTGGGGCAGCGGTCTGCTCCAGCCGGCGGTCGTTCCGCGCACGGCTAGCGTCTCGACCAGCCGCGGCCTGACGTTCGGCCTCTGCGAGCAGGGCGGGCTCACCAACTGCGTCGCGAGCGGCGACAGTTTCTACCTCGGTGGCAAGACCATCCGTATCGCCAATATCGAGGCACCGCAGATCTATGGCGCCGCATGCCCGCGCGAGAGCGAGCTTGGCGGGGTCGCCGCGAAGAAGCTTCGGGCGATGCTTAATTCGGGAGAGATCCGGCTGAGCCGGGTCGGCGAGGACATGGAGCGCTACGGACTGCTGCTTCGGAAAGTCGCGGTCAACGGTGCCGACGTCGGTGGCGCAATGGTCGAGGCCGGCCTCGCGCGCGAAATCGGCGACCTGACCCGCAGCTGGTGCTAACAGCCGCTGATGGGTGGGCTGAAGCGCAAGGAATATGAAGAGCTACTGGGGCCGCTGCAGGAGGAACTTGCAGCCGCCGCACGCTGGGTCGCTGCAACCGGCCAACGCCTCGTCATCATCTTCGAAGGGCGCGACACCGCCGGAAAAGGCGGCGTGATCCAGGCGATTTCAGAACAGCTTAATCCGCGGCAGTGCCGAACGGTCGCTCTGGCGAAGCCGACCGATGAGGAAAAAGGCCAGTGGTACTTCCAGCGCTACGTCGCGCATTTGCCGAGCGCAGGGCAGATCGCACTGTTCGACCGCAGTTGGTACAATCGCGCCGGGGTGGAGAAGGTCATGGGCTTTGCCACGGCCGAGCAGGTTGACGCTTTCCTGAAGGCCGCGCCGGAGTTCGAGCGGATGCTCGTCGACGACGGCATCATCCTCTTCAAATATTGGCTAACCTGCGACCAGGATGAGCAGGAGAAGCGCTTTGCAGAGCGTGTCGAGGATCCCCTGAAACGCTGGAAGCTGTCGCCGATCGATCAGGCCGCGCGTCAGAAGTACGATGACTATACGGCCGCGCGGGAAGCGATGCTGAAGGCGACGCACACGTCTCACGCGCCGTGGACGCTCGTCGACTTCAACGATCAGAAGCTCGGCCGGCTGACCTTGATCCGCGACCTGCTCGACCGCCTTCCCGACACGAAGTGCGACGAAAAGCCGCTCGAGTGGACGCCGCTAGATCATGAGCCGCACAGCGAAAGCTTCACGGTGCTGAAGCCGATCCCGGACTATCCCGCCGACTAGCAGCGGAGAGTATCGCCGCTGTACCACTGGCCGCGGTCGCAGCCGCGCCGGTTCTGCATGACCCAACGCGGGTAAGCGCGCTCCGGGCGTTCGTGCCACCAGTCGTTATAGCTCTCGGCTTCCCAGCTGCGGTTGTTGTACAGCGCCCATTCGCCGCCGTACCAGCCGTAGCCGACGTCAACGTCGCCACGACGACGGCGATCGAAGCGGCGATCGTCGTCGCGTCGGCCAACGAAGGCACCCGATCGATGACGTGGTCCATCGCGATGGACCATGACGTTGGCGGCGGCCTCGAAGCCCGGATCGCTCCAGCGCTGGGCCTGTGCCGGCGTGGCCATCGCCAGCGCCGCTCCTGAAACTGCAATGGCAATCGACAGAGTTCGCATCCTGCGCGCTCCTGTTGCCCACCCGGTCATCCCTGAACGCCGAAACGGCTGAGGCGTTGCGTCTGCCCCTTAGCGGGACCGCGGGTGCCAAAGCTGGAGAGCGCGGATGCCTGCCGGCACGTCCGGCGTGTCGTCGACATGGCTTACTACGCGCTGCACCATCTTCCAGCTGCGGCGAACCTTGCCCTTGCGCCACAGGTCCGTGACCCAGAAGCGCCCCGACCAGTCCTGGTCGTCGAGCGTCGCCTTCAGTT
The DNA here is from genome assembly GCA_023392555.1 of Pseudomonadota bacterium. Taxonomy (GTDB): domain Bacteria; phylum Pseudomonadota; class Alphaproteobacteria; order Sphingomonadales; family Sphingomonadaceae; genus Sphingomicrobium. The sequence goes on from JAEVYW010000158.1 coordinate 3,042, forward strand.
CGAGCTGCGACGCGAACAGCGCCAGCCCGCCGACATTGCGAACGTAAATGTCGCCGAAGCGGAACGACGAGCAAAGATAGCGAGTGCCAGCCGCGTCGAGCCAGCTTCGGGAATCGAGGATCATGGG
>JAEVYW010000247.1 GCA_023392555.1 Pseudomonadota bacterium
GCTCATCGGGGTCGCGGACGCCATTGTCGTTGAGATCGCGATAGACGAGCGCACGAACGGCGCCGGCACCCGCAAGCGGCTGGCGCGACATCGCGAACCCGTGCGTAGGATCGAGCGAGAAGTTGAGATTGAAGCCCAGGGCGACGGATCCGTCGCTCGCGGCCTCGCCAGTCAACGCCACGGCCATCGTGTTCATTCGCCGGATGTAACTCACTCGGCCGAGCGCTCGCCGTCCGCTCGAATCATAACCGACAGCGCCTTCCCAATCGACAGTCTCTCCGGCCGACCAGTAAGCCGACAGTTCAGCGGATCGCAGACGCGCCTGAGGCGCGACCTCGGCAATCGCCTGGCCGCGCACCCGCACGTCTCCGATTCTCCCTGAGCCCAGCAGGCCGACTTCCATTTGCGCTGGCGGCGCTCGCCCCTGTGGAATGAACTGACGTCGGTATCGAAGGTCGGTGGCGAGGTTGAAGCGGTTGATATTGGCCGAAAGCCGCGCCGCGGCCTCGAGCTGACCTGATCCGTCCCCATTCTTGGTCATCCGCACATCGGCGTGTGCCGGGATGATGGTTCGGCCCAGCCGGATCGGAGCATCGACGGCAACCCGGGCATCCTTGACCGTCTGCCGGCCCGTTCCCTGAAGGTAGAAGTCCTTGGCCATCAAGGTTTCGGCGCTAACGTTCACGCTTCCGAACTTGGCGACAAGCTGGGCGCGAGCTGCGGTACCGCCGCCGCTGTCGCGGGCAGCGCCGAATTCGACGAGCGCATGGCCGATGGACCGCCGCACCGAGCCCTCCACGAAGGTCAGCCGCTCATCATCCATCAGCATTACGCGAGCGAGGGCGCCAACCGACGTGCGCTCGTCGAGGCCATGCTCGACCGATGCCGAGACCTGAAGCGAAGGCTGCTTCAGAGCGCCTTTAGACCCGTGAAGAGCCACGATGTCGCGGCCAGGCTGATTCGCGCCGGCCCAATACCAGGTCTTGCCGGCGGGGACGTTTTCTTGCCCGATGTTGACGAGCTCGTTGCGAGTGCGAACCTGCCCCTGCGGTCCGTACATGATGATGCTGATGTCGTTCTCACCGTACATCAGCTGCACGTCTTCAAACGCATAGCGCTGTGTGTCCGTAGCACGGGCGAAGGCGATCAACTCGCCATTGCGATAGAGTTCTGCTTCCCAGCCTGAGGGTAAGTCGCCTTCGAAGCGCGTGCGATCGAAGGCGGTGGGTTGATGCAGTGGCCGATTGGTCACCAATGCGCCGCGCCCGCTCGAAGCAGCGCCGCCCAGCCTGCTGCTGTATCCGAGGACGTCGCCGACGGCGAAGTGTGTCGCCTTCAACGGACCGAGCAACTGGGCATCGGGATCGGACCTGAAGGCGCGCAGCCGAAGCGCGCTCGGTATGCCCTTGTCGTTGGTCGAAAGCTGCGCGTCATAGGACAGATGCGCGATCTCGCCCGCCGCATAGACCGAGGTGCGCCGATCGACGCGCGTCCCCGTATGCGCGTTGTAGGTGACTCCCGCACTGACGACGAAGTCGAGGGCCGGGGCCCGCCACATGCGGTACGGCAGCTTCACCTGGGGAAGCGTTTTGATGTCGAACTTGGCAGGGGTGAGCTGAGCGGCGCGCTTTTGCCGCTCGATCGCCAGTTCGACGGGCAGCTTCGCTTCCGATTCCAGCATGAGGGCTGAAGCGCCCGTCGCCGGCTTCACTCCGATGCCGAACCAGCGCGCAAGCGCAGCCGTGTCGACGCACCAGCCTTCGGGCGTTTCCCTTATTGTCCCGTCTGCGATGGGTTCGCTGGCCGTTCCGTAGGTCACGCGGCGCGCGCCGGCGTCGATATTGATCTTGTGCGCTTCCTTGAACGCCCAGCCGCTAGCGGTCTTGGCCGCCAGATCGATCTTCATCGGAACATCGAGAGCGGTCAGGAAATCCCCGAAGACCACGCAAGTGCCTTCCGGCGTCTGATAGGCGCGAACCCCGTCGCCCAGCGTCAGACGCCGGATGTTGACGTCAAGAAGGAACTGCGAGTCCGGATCCGCCGTCCAGCCGGGGGTGACAGGCGTGGCCGCGCGCGCGCCGATCGCCACCGCGCCGGTGAGCGCGATCAGGGCGAGTGCCCTGCCGATACCGTGGCGCTTCCCGGCCATCGGTCCTTGTTCCGGCGCCCCCTACGTCCTTAGCGCAGCGTCGCCTTGGTTTCCGCAAGCGTCGTCGACCCATCGTCGAAGGTCTCGACATATTGGATCGTAACCGGACCGTGCGGATCACCCGTAAACTTCTCGTCCAGCGGCACACTGACGCGGCGCTTGCCGACCTCGGTGTAGACCGCGACGGCACGCTGGACGGCGATGGGATCCTTCACGCCCGTCTTGAGCACACGAACCTCGCCGTAGGTCGAACGATCGCCGCTGCGAGTGAGGTCGAGAGCGACCGAACGCTTGCCGTTCTTCGTTTCAAGCTGCGGGTTCTCGATGCTCGACTTCACCTGAAGGTTGCCGAGGCGGACGATGACCGGAATGGTCACGCCATAGACCGGGATCAGGGCAAAACTGATGCCTTTCGGCTGGCTGCCGGCGGCAGCGGCCGGGACAACCGGCGTAGCCGGCGGAATGGCGCGGAACAGCATGTGGACGCGGTACTCGCCATCGGGCAAGCCCGCAGGCGGCCGTGCAGCGACCCGGATCACCTGCGGCTCGCGCGGTGCCAGGGTAACCCGGCGCGGCGCATAGACGATCATCTCCTCGGCAAGCTTCTCGCGATCGCTGGGGCTCGCGACATCCTCGAGCCCGCCGTCTTCCGTCATCCGCCGGAACTCGACCGAGATGCGGTAAGTCGCCGTGTCCTGCCCAACATTGTTGAGGATCACTTCGGCGCTTTTGCGCCCGTCCAGGACCAGCCGGGTCGGCGCGACGAGCAGGTCGCCGAAGCCACCCTGCTGCGGCGACGGTGCACTTCCGGTGCTCGAAGTGGCGGTCGAAGTCGGCTGAGTCTGCGCCAAGGCAAAGCTGGGCAGAACCGCAACAGCGGCCGTGGCGACGACAAAACGAACGAAAGAACTCATTGCGGCGACCCCCATATGCTCCTGTCGGGAGCGATCGCTGCACGTCTTCCTCCAATTTGGTTGATTTTCGGTCAACCATGACCGTCAAAGCGCAGAAGCCCGACAGCACATAACAAGAGGGGCCGCCGTGGCCGGCGACCCCTCAGACCGACAGCTGGGTGGAGCTGCCGGATCCTGTCCACTTGGATCAGTAGTCAACCGTCACGTTGAACGTGCCGGTGTAGACGCCGCCCGTCGTCGACGAGTCGATGCTGATCTGCCCGCCGAGGTCGAAGTTCTGACCGGCGTTGCCCGAGTTTGCCAGATCGACGTAGCCGAGGCCCTTGTCGACCGCGACATTCAGCTTGGTGCCGTCGTTTGCATTGGTCATGTCGAAGTTTGGGGCCGTGATGTAAACGCGCTGGTTGTTCGTGCCCGAGACGTTGTAGCGAGCCTGCGCGGTCGGGCCGGAGCAAGTGACGTTGGCGTTCGTGCAGACGAGCGAACCGTCCTGCTTCACCCGGACGAGCGCACCTGCCCACGTGCCGGCACCCGACTGCAGGATCGTTCCGAAGTCCATGTCCTGAACCCAGGTCAGCACCAGCGGCTTCACAATACGCGCCGTGGCGGTCGCGTTGCGGCTATTGCTGGCGGGACCAGCAGCAGCTGCCGGCGTCGCAGTCAGCGTGAGCGCAGCAACCGAAGCGGCCAGCGCCGTCACACGAATCAGTTTGGTCATCGATAATCCCCACTTGTTCCAGAATGTCGCGGCTGGCCCCGACACTCTGGTCCGGTCACCCGTGGTCTCGCCATTAAGCCAGCGCCAATTACGGCTTTCCTCAGGGGCGTGGTTACCAAGGCGGAAAGGATTTGGTCCGAGTTGGACCTTTCACAGATACTCGGCCGTGATCGGCAGGTCGCCGCGAAAGTCACCTTCCGGTTCACCATTCACCTGCAAGCGGCCGCCGAAGCGGAAGGTCAACATGCCTGCCGAATCGAGTCGGGGCAGCGAGGGAAGGTCGGTTTCGATTTCGTCGATGACGATTCGCGAGCCGCTCAACGAGAAAAGTTCGATTCGGCGCGGCAGGTCGATTCGGATCGTCCGTCCGGGCTCTCCGCGAACATGAGCCTCGCCGACCATGGCACGGCCGCCCATGGCCTCGATCGACCCGCTGGTCTGCCGGGTGCCGTCGGGCCGAAGCACGGCGGTGCCACCCAAAGGACCCAGTACGACCAGCCTGTCGAAGTTGAGACCGGCCTGAACCTCCAGCGCGACGCCCTTGGTGAAATCTTCGGCCTGCGTCGAGGTGGTCGGGGTCGAGCAGAGTCGGCACTGCGCGCGTGCAGAAGGGCCCGCGGCAAAAGCTGCCGCGGCGATCAGTCCGACCGCGATGGACGCAACACGCACCCTCATGCGGGCATGCTTAGGCGGTCACGCGCTAAAACAGGGTTAATCCTCTGCTAAGCTCCGGCGAGCCACCAGCGGGCCTCATGAATTGCGCATCACGCTTGTCGGCAGTGCCGGGACTTTCTAACACTGCCTGAAATGGCCCGCGCCGATCCACAGCCGACCCGCCGGCCATTCGTCACCGGACTGAAGGTCGTGATGTATGCGGCGCTCCTGGCGCTCATCGCTCTGATCGTCGCGGTCGGGGTCGCCGTTGCGTCCCTGCCCAGCTTTACCGAACTTTCGAAGCGCTCTGATC
>JAEVYW010000253.1 GCA_023392555.1 Pseudomonadota bacterium
CGATGAAGCTGCGCGACGCGTCGCACGAGATCACCGTGTTCGAACGCAACGCGCCGGGTGTCACCTTCGGCTGGGGCGTGGTTTTCTCCGACCAGACCGTCGAGAACCTTCAGGTCAACGATCCGCAATCGGCCAAGGTCATTGCCGACGAGTTCGCGCACTGGGACGACATCGACGTTCACTTCGGCGGTGAGACGATCACGTCTTCCGGCCACGGCTTCATCGGCATTGGCCGCAAGCGCCTGCTTGAAATCCTGCAGTATCGGGCACGGGAGCTTGGCGTCGCAATCGAGTTCAACGCCGAGTGCGATCCGTCCGACCCGAAGTGGCGCGACTACGACCTCGTCATCGCCTCGGATGGCATCAACTCGCGCTTCCGCGACGCCCATGAAGACGCGTTCGGCGTCGATGTCGAAGTGCGAGCTAACAAGTTCGTTTGGCTCGGCACATCCAAGGTCTTCGATGCCTTCACCTTCGCATTCGAAAAGACGGAGCACGGCTGGATCTGGGCGCACGCCTATCGCTTCACGCCCGACTGCTCGACCTTCATCGTCGAATGTTCGGAAGAGACGTGGCGCAATTTCGGTTTCGACCGGATGGATCAGGCCGAAGCCATCGCCGTGTGCGAGAAGCTCTTCGCCATATATCTCGACGGGCACAGCCTGATGTCGAATGCGGCGCACCTGCGCGGCTCGGCGGCGTGGCTCAACTTCCGCCGCATCAAATGCGAGCGATGGTCGACGGGCAACGTCATCCTGCTCGGCGACGCGGCACACACCGCGCACTTCTCGGTGGGTTCCGGCACCAAGCTTGCGCTCGAGGATGCGATCAAGCTGGCGCAGGTTCTCAACCGCCCCGGCCTGAGCCTCGAAGCGGCGATGGACGAATATGTGGCCGAGCGGAATCTCGAGGTTCTCAAGCTTCAGAACAGCGCGCGCAACTCGACCGAATGGTTCGAGACGCTGGAGCGCTACACGCATTTCGAGCCGCTGCAGTTCGCTTACTCGCTGCTCACCCGCAGCCAGCGCATCAGCCACGAGAACCTTCGCCTGCGCGATCGCGAATGGCTCGAAGGCGTCGAACGCTGGTTCTGGCAGCGCGCGACGGAGGGCCGTTCGAACAAGACCGCCCCGCCGATGTTCGCGCCGTTCACCATGCGCGAAATGACGGTCGAGAACCGCATCACTGTCTCGCCGATGGCGATGTATTCCGCAGTGGACGGGACTCCGAACGACTTCCACTTCGTCCATTATGGCGAGCGTGCGATGGGCGGCGCTGGCCTGATCTTCACCGAGATGACCTGCGTGTCGCCCGAAGGCCGGATCAGCCCCGGCTGCACCGGCATGTGGAATGACGAACATGTCGCCGCATGGACGCGTATCGTCGATTTCATTCACGCCAATTCGAAAGCCAAGATCTGCCTGCAGCTCGGCCATTCGGGTGCGAAGGGTTCGACCCGCGTCGGCTGGGAAGGCGACAACATGCCTCTAGTCGACGGCAACTGGCCGGTGATGGCCGCAAGCGACGTCGCCTGGTCGCCGGTCAACCAGACGCCGCGCGCAATGACCCGCGCCGACATGGACACGGTCCGCGATCAGTTCGTGGCTGCGGTCCGCATGGGCCTCGATGCGGGTTTCGACATGGTCGAGCTTCACGCGGCGCACGGCTATCTACTGTCTGGCTTTCTCACACCGCTGCAGAATCGGCGCACCGACGAATACGGCGGGTCACTTGAGAACCGCCTTCGCTATCCGCTGGAAGTCTTCGCTGCGATGCGCGCCGCCTGGCCCTCGGACAAGCCGATGTCGGTCCGCATCTCCGCAACCGACTGGGCGGGCGAGCAAGGCATCACGCCCGACGAAGCCGTGCAGATCGCCGAGGCTTTCGCTAGCGAGGGTGCCGACCTGATCGACGTCTCCGCGGGTCAGACCTGGACCGGAGCCCAGCCGGTTTACGGCCGCATGTTCCAGACCCCGTTCAGCGACAAGCTGCGCAACGAAGGCAGGCTCGCGACCATGGCGGTGGGCAACATCTACGAGCCCGACCACGCCAATTCGATCCTGGCGGCCGGCCGCGCCGATCTCGTTGCGCTTGCCCGGCCGCACCTTGTCGATCCCTTCTGGACGCTGCGCGCCGCCGCCCAACTCGATTACCGCGACGTACATGTCCCGCCGCAATATCTGAACGGGATGATTCAGCTCGCCCGGAACCTCAAACGCGAAGCCGAGGCTGCGGCAGCTTTACGCGCGTAAATCATGTGTGTTGGCAGGTTCTTAACCACGCGGCGCGTAGCGTCGCGACATGCTTCGGAAAGCCGCTTTCGCACTCCTTGCGCTCGCCCTGCCGGCGTCAGCCAGCGCCGCGAGCATGTCGAACATTCCTCGAGATGACCTCGCACTGCGCCTCCTTGCATTGCACAATGCTGCGCGAGCCGAGGTCGGCGCTCCGCCGATGCAGTGGGATCCGTCGCTGGCGGCTTCAGCCTCGACTTACGGTCCGGCGCTCGCCAGTATCGGACACCTCGTCCACTCGCCGCGTGAAACCCGGGCCGGCCAGCGCGAGAACCTTGCAATGGCCTGGACCGATACGACCAGCCCCGAGCAGCTCGTGGGCCTGTGGACCGACGAGAAGCGGCTGTTCTACCCGGGCGCCTTCCCCAACGTGACGCGCACCGGCAATTGGTCCGATGTCGCCCACTACACGCAGATGATCTGGAAGGGCACGACCCATGTCGGCTGCGCTACCTACGACGCGCGTGGCTGGACTTACCTCATCTGCCGCTACTCTCCACCGGGCAACATCGACGGCAAGCCGGTTCCCTGACGGCCGTACAGCTTCACATAGGTTAAGAGGCCGCATCCCTCTGCGGGAACAAGCGTTGGCGTGGCAACAATTGGAGGGACCAATGCCACGTGAACTGATCGATACCGGTACCGACAAACGCTACGTCCGCCGCGACGAGGAAGGCCGCTTCAAGGAGTCCGACGACGTCGGGCGCAGCTCGGCCCAGGACCAGAAGCGTCATTCGAACACGAAGCCGAAGCGCGGCGAAGGCGACCGCGGCGACCGCTAACGATGCGCGACCGCTCCGCCTTCGAAGGAAAGCCGTTGGACTGGCCGCGCTGGTCCAATTGGGCGGTGATCGCGATCGTGCTCAGCTCGATCGCGACCATCGCCGCGACCCTCAACGACATCTGGTGAGATTTTACTCGGCGCGAGTGTAAAGGAACGCGCTTATGTCGCGCGCATCACGCTCGCCCACGTTCAGGTCCGGCATCGCCGTCCCCGGCGAGATCCGCTGCGGATCGCGGATCCAGGTTTCGAGATTGTCGGGCGTATTGCTGAGCTTGCCGGCGATAACCGCGCGAACCGCAATGCCGTCGAGCGACGGACCAACGCCGCCGCTCGCCTTGCGCACGTGCTTGAGCCCGTGACAGCTGCCGCAGCCGTACTGGATGAACATCGCCGCCCCACGCGACGGATCGCCGGCCGTTACATCAGTCGCATGCGCTCGCAGTTGCGAACTTTCGTGACCGGCTTCCCACATCACGCCCGCCGCGGCGCCGCCGACGAGGACGGCGGTGACGACTCCGACGAAGATCCTAGCGCGCCGCGGCTGCACGATTGTCTCCGTTCGTCTTGAGCCAGTGGTAGAGCAGGACCAGCGCCGCCGCGCCGTGCACCAAGCCGCCTGGGATCCACATCAGCAATCCCGCCAGCTGCTGGTCGGTGACGGGATCGAGGCCAATGCCGGACATGCCCATTGCGGCGTAAGCCGGGTACCAAGGGCTCGACGACAGCGCCATCAGTGCGCCGAGTACGCCTTCGATCAGTGAGGTCAGGAACAGCAGCAAGGCGGACAGCAGTGCGCTGCCGCGCCTGACGTCCAGCATCGCACGCCAGAAGAACAAGGATGCGAGGATGAAGCTCAGGTGCTGCGCGACATGCCAGCCCTGACTGGTCAGCGCGCGGTTGAATAAGGCAGGCGCATGCCAGGCCCACATCACGAGTGCCTGCAGGATCGTCGCGGTGACGGGCTCCGTAAGCCGACGCCACAGCATCGAAAGGGGCGCTTTCCAGCTTCCGCCGAGCGCCCGGCGAAGCGGTGCCGGCAGACCCCAAGCCAGCGTTCCGCCAGCGCTCGCCGCAGCGAGCAGGAATGTCGCCACAAGCATGATCAACTCATGCTCGATCATGTGCAGCGTGAAGCTCCGCTCGCCGCCTTCATGCAGCGGCGAGATCAGCGACAGTGCAAGGACGAGCCAACCGCCAAGGAATAGCCAAGTGCGCGAGCGGGGCAGCTTCGAACGCTGCTGCAGCCGCCAACGGCCAACGAGGAAC
>JAEVYW010000254.1 GCA_023392555.1 Pseudomonadota bacterium
CGGCAAGACCAATGTCGCGATGACAATCGCCGGCAAGACGACGCCGGTCAGCGACACGGACATGGGTGTCCGCCCGAGCCTGGCCGAGAAGGTCCGGGCCTTCGACGCCGGAATGGTGTTCGTCGGCTACGGCATTTCCGACGCACAACTGGGCATGGACGATTATCGCGGGCTCGACGTCCGCGGGAAGATCGTCGTCGCGTTTCGTGGAGCGCCGGACGGGCTTCCGAGCGACGTTGCCGCCCATCTCGGCGCGTACAAGGGCCGGATGGCTGCTGCGAAGGGCGCCGCGGGCATCCTGGAGATCAGTGGGCAGCCCGGAAGCAATGCCGCGGCGCCGAACCCGCAGAGCCTCAATTCGACCGACCCGATCACCGGCTGGGCCAATCCGTCCGGCAAGGACGTGAGCGGCAGCGGGCTTCGCGTGAACTTGGTCGTGTCACGGCCGATGGCGGCACGACTGTTCGACGGCGCTGCCAAGAGCCTCGATGCGGTGCGCGCCGAAGCGGCGAAGAAGGGTGCGCGCCCGAAAGGCTTTGCGCTTCGCCCCACTCTGTCGATCAAGTCGGAGACCGCGTGGAACGACTTCCGCAGCCCCGAGGTGATCGGACGGCTGCCAGGCACCGATCCCAAGCTGAGCGCCGAGAACGTGATCCTAATGGGTCACCTCGACCATCTCGGCGTCAAGGCGGACGCCGCAGCGAACGACGACCGTATCTACAATGGCGCGATCGACAATGGCGCGGGTGTCGCGACCCTGCTCGAGGCGGCGCGCCAGTTCGTCGACAGCGGCAAGAAACCGCGCCGATCCGTGCTGTTCATCGCCAACACGGGCGAGGAGCTCGGGCTGCTTGGTGCCGACTATTATGCGCGGCACCCGACAGTGCCGATCGGAAGCATCGCCGCCGTCGTCGATCTCGACATGCCGATCCCGCTTTACGACTTCACCGACGTCACCGCGTTCGGCGCCGAGCATTCGACCGTTGCGCAGGATGTCGCTGAAGCGGCGAAGTCCATGAACGTGACCGTCGGTCCCGATCCGATGCCGGCCGAAGCGATCTTCGTCCGGTCCGACCATTACCGCTTCGTCGAGCGCGGCGTGCCCGCAATTCTGCTGATGACCGGCTATGGCAATGGCGGCAAGGCGGTGTGGGAGCGCTGGCTCACGACCGTCTATCACAGCCCGAAGGACGATCTGAACCAGCCGATTCGCTGGAACGCCCTCGCCCGCTATGCCGACCTCAACTACCGCATTTCACGGACGCTGGCCCACGCCGACGCGCGGCCGCGCTGGTACAAAGGCAGCTATTTCGGCAATTTGTTCGCGCCCGGACAGCCAAAAGCGGACCGCTGAACCTTGACGGGCTCGGGCATTTTCGCTTAAGCGCCCGTCCAGCGGCTGCCCCGTCGGGGCGGCCTTCCTTGTTTTTGTGATTAAAAGACGAAGAGACAGGCGCGCGCCATGAAGATCCGTAACAGCTTGAAGTCGCTCAAGTCGCGCCACCGCGATTGCCGCGTTATCCGCCGTCGTGGCCGTACCTACGTCATCAACAAGACGAACCGCCGCTTCAAGGCGCGCCAGGGCTAAACGCCCCGGCCGGTGACGGCCTCCTCGATCCTATCGGACCGCGTCGGGCTCAACTCGGCGCGGTTTTTGCACGTCTCGCTTTCACCCTGCGTTCACGTCGCTACCTTTAGATGGTGACGCTAAGGAGTGGTGTAATGATTCGCGTTTCGAAGAGTGCAATGCTGGCTGCGGCCGCCGCTTTGGCGGGCCTCGGGCCCGTGAGCGCCGCGTACGCGCAGGCCGCACCCCAGAACCAGTCGACGCCGCGTGGGTGGAATTACGAAATCCGCGACGGCAAGCGCGTGCCCAAGAGCAACAATCGCGTGACCGCCGCCGACGGCAGCTGGCGTGAGGAAACGCGCCAGGGCAATTGCGTCACCGTCAAGGAAAAGACGGCGGCGGGCGAGTACAAAGAGACCCGCCGCTGCAACTAAGCTGACTTGCTGCCCTGCTTGCGGATGACGCAGGCAGGCAGCTTCAGGTCCGCCATCGTCTTGCAGTCGCGCACCTGAGCCGTGCCGTCCGGCCCAACGAAGATTGCGAACTTGCGCCCGCTTTTGCAGCTCGCCGTCCACATCGACAGATTCCCATATTCCTGGACGTAGCCTGATTCGGTGACCGTCGCGCAGGCACTGCCGCTGTCATAGATCGCGCGGCGTAGCGCAATCTTGAGGTTCATCGGGTCGAGCTTGTGGAGCGCGTTCTGCTCGGCGCTGCGCACGGAGATCGACTGGGTCGGCTTGGCTGGTTGCGAATTGTCGCAGGCTGCCAGTACCAGTCCCATCGACAGTGCCGTGATCGATTGAAGCCGCATGGTCCTCCCTTTCGCGTCGCGACAGCTAGAACGGCTATTCAGCCATACGGTTCTATTCGCCGTATCTGATCTTCACCGCAGCGGCTGCGGCCTTGGCAGTCTCGAGCGCTTCATCGACCGTCGGAGCCCCGGCCAATGCGACGCCCATGCGCCGGTTCTTGAGCGTCTTGGGCTTGCCGAAGATACGAACGTCGACCGGCACTTCGCGGCGCGAGCGAGCGAGTGCGTCGGAAATCCCGGAGAATTCGAACGTGTCGCTTTCGCGATCGGCAAGGATGACGGCGGACGCTCCAGCGCGCGGAAGCTCGATGGCCTGGATCGGCAGGCCGAGCACTGCCCGCAGATGAAGTTCGAACTCGTTCGGGAACTGCGTGATCAGGGTGACCATGCCGGTGTCGTGCGGGCGCGGCGACAGTTCGGAGAAGATCGCCTGCTCGCCGCGAATGAAGAATTCGACGCCGAACAATCCGTAGCCGCCGAGCGCTTCGATAACCTTTCGCGCCTGGCGGCGGGCCGAGAGAAGAGCGCCGTCGGGGATCGCGGCGGGCTGCCAGCTTTCACGATAATCACCGGCCTCCTGGCGATGGCCGATCGGAGCGCAGAACAGAACGCCCGCCGGCGTCGCAACGCTGAGCAAGGTGATCTCGCTGTCGAATTCGATGAATTCCTCGACGATCACGCGCGGACGGTCGCCGCGCATGTTGGCGACGGCATAATCGTAGGCGGGCCCGACATCCTCGGCCTTGCGGACAGTGGTTTGCCCTTTGCCCGAGCTCGACATCACCGGCTTGATCACGCACGGCAAGGTGACTTCGGCCGCAGCCGCAATCGCCTCATTGCGCGATTCCGCGAACCGATATTTTGACGTGACGAGCGCAAGCTCGCGCGCCGCGAAGTCGCGGATGCCGTCGCGGTTCATCGTCAGCTGAACGGCCTTGGCCGAAGGCGCGACCTTCCAGCCCTCCCCTTCCAGCTCGGCCAGGGTCGCAGTGTCGATCGCCTCGATTTCCGGGACGATAACATCCGGCTTGTGCTTCTCGACAGCGGCACGAAGCGCCTTTCCGTCGAGCATCGAGAAGATCTCCGACGCGTCGGCAAGCTGCATCGCGGGTGCATTTTCATATCGATCGCAGGCGATGACCCGGCAGCCGAGCCGCTTTGCAGCGATGGTGAATTCACGTCCGAGCTCGCCGGAGCCGAGCAGCATCAGGGTCGCAATGTGCATGGCTCAGCCGGATAGCGGTGGGCGCAACGCTCGGCTAGACCAAGCCAGTTTCATCGGTTTCATTGCATTGGGGGTATCGATGCGCGCACTGATCCTGACGTCCGCCGCTGTTGCTTTGGTGGGTGCCGCGCCGCCTCCAGCCAAGCCGCTCACGCCTTCGGACATTGTCGCTGCCGCCCCGGCGAGCGCGTGGCGCGACATCCCGGCGGACGATCTTCTGGTCGTCGGACTGGCGGGCGGGCGGAAGGTCGTCATCCAACTCGCACCGCAATTCGCTCCGGTCCACGTCGCCAACATCCGTGCGTTCGCCCGCTCTACCTGGTGGGAAGGCTCCACCATCTATCGCGTGCAGGACAATTATGTCGTGCAGTGGGGTCAGAATGAAACCGACAAGCCGTTCCCTGCCGGCGTCGTCGCCAAGCCCGCGGCGGAATATCATCGCAGCCTCAAGGGGCTGACGGTGAAGCCTCTCGGCTATCCGGACGCCTATGCGCCGCGCGCCGGCTTCGCCGCGGGATGGCCGATCGCCTACAATCCCAAGGCAGGAACCGCGAACCTGACCCATTGCTATGGCTATGTCGGGGTGGCCCGCGACCTGGCGCCCGACACTGGAACGGGCGCGGAGCTCTACGCGATCATCGGCCATGCGCCTCGCCAGCTCGACCGCAACATTGCCGTGGTCGGACGCGTAATCGAAGGCATCGATGCGATGAGCCCACTGCCGCGCGGCACCGAGGCTCTCGGATTCTACAAGGATCCGGCGCAGCGCATTCCCATCACGGTGAAGCTCGCAAGCCAGCTCGCGCCGGCGGAGCAGCCCAAGTTTCAGCAGATGGATGTGATGTCGGCGACGTTCGGCAGCTATTTGCGGCTGCGCGCCAATCGCAAGGACGCCTTCTACGAGCGTCCGGCCGGCGGCGTCGATCTGTGCAACGCGCCGGTGCCGGTCAGGCGCAAGCCCGCCTGACCGGAGTGCCGGCTAAGCGGCCCAGGCGTGGTCGTTCTGGCGGTTCTTGTGCTGGATGATCACCGGCCCGTTGTGCGAGCGCATGCTCGCCTCAGCCAGCGGAAGAGCGGTCGCGCAGAAAGCGCATTCCGCGGACATCCGGCCAATCAGCCAGTGCGTGCGGCCACATCCCGGACAGTGGTTCACGTCATGCTCGCGATAGACAGCATGATATCCCCGTTCGTGCGGTCGGCGCATTTCACTAAGCGTCGGATTGGTCGCCATTGCCCTCGTTCCTTTCGAAGGGTGCCCAACGACCAAAACCGAGCGAGGTTGCATGCTCGGAACGAAGTGTCTCGAAACAACAATGGGTTGGCCGGACGGACGGAGCCGGTTTAGCGCCGGACCGAAAGCGGCAGGGGGTCAGCCGATCTGGATATCGTCCAGCGAAATCGGTTCGGCGAACTCGGCGCCGATGCGGTCGCCGGTAACCCATTTGACCTCGGCATTGGCGCGCTCGCGGCCGGGAAGAAGAAGCCAGACTCGCGATCCGATTTCGAACGCGCCTTCACTCTGGGCCATGAAGCCATGTTCGGAAATGTTCAGGATCCGCGCTTCGACGCCGTTTTCGCCAAGCTGCCGCATCGTGGCCTCGACATCGACGGGATGACGGACGCTGCGCCGCCGGTTCGCCGGACCGGGATCTTCGCCAATGCGCGCAGTGAAGGTGGTAGAGCTCATGTCGAGCAAGGCGTTACTCCATGGGGGAAAAGAAGTTTATCCCAATTTTGCCATCCCGAACCCAGCACACCGATCCGTCGAGCGCCGCGCGATCGGGCAGCTGAAGGCTGACCTGCTCGCCGATATGCGGCGTGCGATCGAACGCGACCATCGCGCCGGACGGCGAGATGTTCGCGATCTTCACGGGATAGTCCCTCCCTCTCACGCCCAGGATTGCCGAAGTGGCCGGAGCCGGTTCGCGCGTTTCGGCGCGCTGGTCGAATAGCCGGCGAACACTGCGCGGTATCATTGATCCGTTGAGCATCGAGCTCCCCATCGCCCTCTTCCGAGCACGACGAAAGTAAGGTGCGGTAACTTAAGGATTCGTTGGCGTAGATTCCTTGGCGCTCTTCGGACTCATTCCGTCGCACTGTTGCGCGCCTGACACTGGAACAGCCTATTCATCCGGTGTAATGAACGGAAGGGTTAAGGAGGGTTCCGGTGATCCGGTTTCCCGTTCAAAAATAAGGAAATTTCAGCCGATGCGCGCGCGTTTAACGGTCTGGCTTTCGTTCTCTGCAATGACGATGGCTCCCGCCGCTCTGGCCACAGCCCAGGTTCCTGCTCAGTCGGCGCCTGTCACCAAGGCGAATGCTCAAGTCCCGCCGGTTGCAATGCCCGGCGCACCGCAGCAGGCCGCTCCGCAGGCTGCAGTCCCCGCCCCGCCGCCGCTTCCGCCGGCGATATGGGGCCCGGCCGACGCCAATGCCCTGCTGATGGCGATCGCGGATTCGGCCAAGGAAGGGCTCGACCCCAGCGACTATGACTCGGCCGGCCTCATCGCTGCGCTCAAGACCAACAATCCGGTGCTGGTCTCGGCGGCCGCGACGGAGCGCTTCAACAAGCTGTCGTCGGACATGGCGCTGGGTCATGTGCGCGGCTCCGACCGACAGAACTGGCATATTCCCGACCCGGATCTCGATGCGGCGAAGCAGGATCTGCTGCTGCGCACGGCGCTGTCGCAGCACCGTGTGATCGAGGCATTGCGCGGGCTGCTTCCGACGCACCCGCAGTATCTCGCCCTCAGGAACGCCCTTGCGGTGACGCCGAAGACCGAGACGCTCAATATCGACCGCATCCGCCTCAACATGGACCGCTGGCGCTGGCTGCCGCGCGACCTTGGCGAGCGCTACATCATCGTCAACGTCCCGGCCTTCACTGCAGCGCTGGTCGAGAACGGCACCACCGTCTCGCGCCACGTCGCGGTCGCGGGCGCGATCAAAACGCCGACGCCGCAGCTGATGGCGACGGCGACGGGTGTCACGCTCAATCCCTGGTGGGAAATCCCGAAGAGCATCGAAAAGGAAGTTCGCGGCAAGCGCGGCTATGTCGCGCTGCGCAACGACAAGGGCGACGTCATCCGCTGGCGCCAGCCCCCGGGGCCGTCGAATGCGCTCGGGCAGATCAAGTTCACGATGTACAATCCGCACAACATCTATCTGCACGACACGACGGCCAAGGGTCTCTTCGACACGAAGATGCGTGCCTACAGCCACGGCTGCATCCGCACTGAGCACATCATGCAGCTTGCGACGCGGCTGCTGACCGAAGGGGGCGACGGCACCTGGACGCCGGAGAAGGTGCAGGAGACTGTCGCGAGCAAGAAGACGGTCCAGGCCAACTTCCCCAAGCCGCTGCCCGTGTACATCGTCTACATGTCGTCGGCCGCTCTCGCGGACGGGAAGATCAAGAACTACGCCGACATCTACAAGAAGGATGGGCGGGTTCTTGCGGCGCTGAACGACGTGCCGACGCCGAAGACGCCGGGCACAGCGCCGAAGGACAAGGTCGCCAGCCGCTAAGCCTAGCGGATGGCGATCACTTCGATCGTCGCATTCTTGTAGAATAGGCGCTTGAGCCGGTCGCCCAGGTGGCGCGGCGGTACGATCCTCGTGTTCCGCTTGGTCTCTTGGATATCGAGGGTCTGCGAGACGATGCGCAGCGGCAGGTCGCGGAACAGCGCTATCGCCGCGTCCGGCGACAGATGCACCGTGTGGTCGGCGAATGGCGTGACTTCGCCGGGCAAACCTACCTTGCGCCATGCGCCATAGGCGCGCGACACGCCGTGGTAGATCGGATGATGCACGTGGACGGTGAAGTAGAGCAGTCCGCCCGGCTTCAGCACACGCGCCATTTCATCAACGATGCGCTGCGGGTCCTCGGCATGGTCGATGACGTTGTCGCTGAGCACGATGTCGAAGCTGGCGTTGTCGAACGGGAGGTGCTCGCCTTCGGCTGCGATGGTCGGGACGTTGGAGTCGCGC
>JAEVYW010000280.1 GCA_023392555.1 Pseudomonadota bacterium
CCTTGTTCGTGCTGAGGGTCTCGAGGCTCAATAGACCACCACGCTGCGGATGCTTTCGCCGGCGTGCATCAGGTCGAACCCCTTGTTGATCTCGTCCAGCGTCAGGACGTGGGTGATCATCGGGTCGATCGCGATCTTTCCGTCCATGTACCAGTCGACGATCTTCGGCACGTCGGTGCGGCCCTTTGCACCGCCGAACGCCGTCCCGCGCCAGTTGCGGCCGGTCACGAGCTGGAACGGCCGCGTCGCGATTTCCTTGCCGGCCTCGGCCACCCCGATGATGATCGAGGTGCCCCAGCCGCGATGGCACGCCTCGAGTGCGGTCCGCATCACCTCAGTGTTGCCGGTCGCGTCGAACGTATAGTCCGCGCCGCCGTCGGTGATCTCGACGATCTTGGCGACGATGTCCTCGCGGCTCATGCCCCGCGTGTTGAGGAAGTCGGTCATGCCGAACTTGCGGCCCCATTCCTCGCGGTCGGGGTTGATGTCGACGCCGACGATCCGGTTCGCACCGACCATCTTCGCGCCCTGGATGACGTTGAGGCCGATGCCGCCGAGGCCGAACACGACGACGTTCGCGCCCGGCTCGACCTGCGCCGTCTTCACCACCGCGCCAACGCCGGTGGTCACGCCGCAGCCGATGTAGCAGCTGGTCTTGAACGGGGCGTCCTCGCGGATTTTCGCGACGGCAATCTCCGGCAAAACGATGAAGTTCGAGAAGGTCGAGCAGCCCATGTAATGGAAGATCTGCTGGCCCTTGTAGCTGAAGCGGCTGGTGCCGTCGGGCATAAGGCCCTTGCCCTGCGTCGCGCGGATCGCGGTGCAGAGGTTCGTCTTGCCCGAAAGGCACGACTTACACTGGCGGCATTCCGACGTGTACAGTGGGATGACGTGGTCGCCGACCTTCACGCTGGTCACGCCCGGCCCGACCTCACGGACGATGCCCGCGCCTTCATGACCGAGGATCGACGGGAAGATGCCTTCGCTGTCGAAGCCGTCGAGCGTGTAGGCGTCGGTATGGCAGATGCCGGTCGCCATGATCTCGACCAGCACTTCGCCCTGCTTCGGCCCTTCGAGGTCGACCTCGACGATCTCAAGTGGTTTCTTGGCTTCGAACGCAACGGCTGCGCGGGTCTTCATGAGTCGATATCTCCCTTGATCGCGCCGCCATTGCCACCGTCGGAGCCATGCGCCAATGCTCTTGCGCGAAGGAGAGGGCGATGACCGATAGATCGCTTGAGGGCCGCCATGCGTTGATCACCGGTGGAGGCACCGGCATCGGCGCAGCGACCGCCGAGTTGCTTCATGCCGCGGGCGCGAAAATCTCGCTGCTCGGGCGGCGCATCGAGCCGCTTCAGGAGGTCGCAGCCAAGGTCGAAGGCGCCGCCATTCGCTGCGACGTCTCCGTCCCCGAGAGCATCACGTCCGCGTTCGACGAAGCCCGCTCCGCCAACGGTCCGATCGACCTCCTGATCGTCAACGCCGGCATCGCCGAAAGCGCGCCGTTCCACCGCATGACGCGCGAAAGCTGGGACCGCATCATTGGCGTCAACCTGACCGGTGCGTTCGACACGGTGCAGGCGGGGCTTCCCGACCTCCTCAAGGCGGACGATGCGCGCGTCGTCTTCATCGCTTCCGTCGCGAGCCTTCGCGGCGTTCCCTATGCCGCGCATTACGCAGCGTCGAAGCACGGACTGCTCGGCCTGATGCGCTCGATGGCGGCGGAATATGCGAAGTCGCAGATGACCGTGAACGCGGTCTGCCCGGGCTATGTCGACACGCCGATGACCGACCAATCCGTCTCGCGGGTTTCGCAGATCACCGGAAAGGGCGACGACTTTGCGCGCTCGGCGATCACCAACATGAATGCGAGCGGCCGGCTGGTCGATCCGCAGGCGATCGCGAACCTCGTGCTGATGCTGTGCCTGCCGCTTAGCCGCGACATCAACGGCGCCGCCGTGACCATCGACGGGGGCACTAGCGCGTGAGCTTCGACCCGGCGACGTTCCGGCCTGAGCACTTCCTCTGGCAGTTGGCCGACGGCGTCGCGACGATCACGCTCAACCGGCCGGAGCGGAAGAACCCGCTGACGTTCGAAAGCTATGCCGAGCTTCGCGACACCTTCCGCGCGCTGACCGATGCGCCGGGCGTGAAGGTCGTCATCATTCGTGGCCAGGGCGGCAATTTCTGTTCCGGGGGTGACGTCCACGAGATCATCCGTCCTCTGACCAAGATGGACGATGCCGGCCTGCTCGAGTTCACGACGATGACTGGCGATCTCGTCAAAGCGATCCGCGCCTGCCCGCAGCCGATCGTCGCCGCCGTCGAGGGCGTCTGCGCCGGCGCGGGGGCGATCCTGGCGATGGCCAGCGACATCCGTTTCGCTTCGCCGAGCGCCAAGGCCGCCTTCCTATTCACCCGCGTTGGCCTCAGCGGGGCCGACATGGGCGCCTGCGCTATCCTGCCGCGCATCATCGGCCATGGCCGCGCGGCGGAGCTGCTGTTCACCGGACGCTCCATGTCCGCCGACGAAGGCCTCGCCTGGGGCTTTTGGAACCGCGTCGTCGAGGATGTGCTGGCCGAAGCGAACGCGCTTGCGCTGCAGCTCGCGCGCGGTCCGACCTTCGCTCACGCCATGACCAAGCGGCAGCTCGACGCCGAATGGCACGTGTCGATCGATGAGGCGATCACCATGGAGGCCGAAGCGCAGGCGGTGTGCATGAAGACGAAGGACTTCCACCGCGCCTATGAAGCGTTCGCGGCCAAGCGGAGGCCGGAGTTCCAGGGCAATTGAGCGGCTGTCCTACAATGGCGGTTCTAGTTTAGGCTCATGCGCATGCAGTTCGGATCATCGCTTCGTCCTGATCGAATTCGGAAGTCGCGGCCGTTGGAAATCATCGCCGTCACTGAGAACATTGGGACCTTTCGCGACTGATGCCGGACTCCAGCTTCCTCTCCTGGCCCTTCTTCGAGCCTCGCCATCGCGATCTGGCGGACCGGCTGCAAAGGTTCGGCGAGGGCGGGGACGGCCACAGCAACGACGTCGATCATCAGTGCCGCAAGCTCGTTGCAGCGCTGGGCAGCGCCGGACTCCTCAAGCTTTGCGTTTCCGACGGTGAAACGCGCCCGGATGTGCGCAGTCTCGCACTCGCCCGCGAAACGCTCGCCTATCATAGCGGCCTAGCGGACTTCGCCTTCGCCATGCAGGGCCTCGGCTCTGGCGCGATCTCGCTGTTCGGAACGATCGAGCAGAAGCGCCGGTGGCTCCCGCGGGTCGCGAGCGGAGAAGCCATCGCCGCCTTCGCCATGACCGAGCCGGAATGCGGTTCCGATGCCGCGAACATGGCCACGTCGGCCATGCGCGACGGCAACGAATGGGTGATCGTCGGCGAGAAGACGCTGATCTCCAACGGGGGGATCGCGGACTTCTATCTGACCTTCGCGCGCACCGGGGAAGGCGAGGGGGCGCGCGGTCTCTCGGCGTTCATCGTGCCTGCCGAAGCGGTGACCGTTGAAGAACGCATCGAGGTCATCGCCCCGCACCCCCTCGCGCGGCTTAAGTACGACAACGTCCGAATCCCGGCCGACGCCATAGTCGGCGAGCCCGGAGAGGGCTTCCGTGTCGGCATGGAAACGCTCAATCTGTTTCGGGTTACGGTCGGCGCTGCCGCGCTCGGATTCGCGCGGCGGGCGCTCGACGAGGCGCTAAGCTTCGCGGCCAACCGCCGGCTTGGCAGCGAGACGCTCGCCGACAATGCGGTCACTCAAGCCAAGCTCGCCGACATGGCGCTGGCGATCGATGCCTCCGCTTTGCTCATCTACCGCGCCGCCTGGCAGCAGGATGAAGGCGGCACCGATCATCGCCGCGCCGCCGCAATGGCCAAGCTCCACGCGACCGAAGCCGCGCAACGGGTGATCGACGCCGCGGTGCAGATGCACGGCGGGCAGGGCGTGACCAAGGGCGCCAAGGTCGAAGAACTCTATCGCGAAGTCCGCGCGCTCCGCATCTACGAAGGGGCGAGCGAAGTGCAGCGCCAGATCATCGCCCGCGACCTGCTTCGGGAGCATCGCGCATGAAGACGCTGCAGCCGCCCGGATGGCCTCGGCCAAAGGGCTATTCCAACGGCATGGCGGCGCACGGCCGCTTCGTTTTCACCGCCGGCGTCGTCGGCTGGGACGAGACCGAGACCTTCACGTCCGACACGCTCGCCGGCCAGTTCGCGCAGGCGCTGCGCAACATCGTGGCCATCCTCGAGTGCGACGGCGCAGGGCCCGAAAACATCGCGCGCATGACCTGCTACGTCACGTCCATCGACGATTACCTCGCGAGTTCGCAGGAGATCGGTGCGGCGTGGCGCGAGAGCCTCGGCAAGCATTATCCGGCCATGGCGCTGGTGCAGGTGGTCCGGCTGGTCGAGCCCAAGGCGCTGGTCGAGATCGAGGCTACGGCGGTGGTTCCGGAGTGAGCTACGACAGCTTCGTCCGCGACCGCCTTCCGCCGCCCGAGCTTCAGCCGGAATTCATCCTCCTCGATTATCCCGAGCGCCTCAACGCCGCAGCCGAGCTGCTGAAGGGCGGCGAGCCGGATGCGCTCGCAATCGTCAACGACCACGGCCGCTGGACCTACGCCGACCTCGACGCCTTCAGCGGCCGCATCGCGCGAATGCTAGTCGAAGAGGAAGGCCTCGTCCCAGGCAATCGCGTGCTGCTGCGCGGACCTAACGGCTACACCATGTTTGCGGCCTGGCTCGGCGTGCTGAAGGCCGGGGGCGTCGTCGTCGCGACCATGCCCTTGCTCCGTCCCGGCGAGATCGCGACGGTGATAGAGCGGGCGCAGATCAGCCATGCGATCGTCGACAGCCGCTTCATCGGCGACTTCCGCGAAGCGCAGGACCAGACGCATTCGATCAAGTCAGTCGTGAAGTACGACGGCGACTACGGCCGAGGCGAGCTCGAGACGCGCACCGCCTCGCTCGAGCCGATGCCGCCCGCCAACACGGGTCGCGACGATCCCGCGCTAATCGCGTTCACCAGCGGCACCACCGGCGTGCCCAAGGGCTGCGTCCAGTTCCACCGCGACATCCTCGCGCCATGCGACACGTTCGCGAAGCATCTCGTCGGCCCGAAGCCCGGCGATGTCTTCATGACCAGCGCGCCCATGGCCTTCACCTTCGGCCTCGGCATCACACTCATGTTCCCGCTCCGCTTTGGCGCGGCGGCCGCGACGATCGAGCAGGCGACCCCGCCGAAGATGATCGAGGCCATCGTGAAGCACGGCGTGACACACCTCGGCACCGCTCCGACGGCGTACAAGGCGCTGTTGTCGCAGCCCGCGCTGGACGACGC
>JAEVYW010000296.1 GCA_023392555.1 Pseudomonadota bacterium
GGCGTTGGTCATGCGCGCATCAATACCCAAAGCGCGCGAAAGGCAAACGGACGACCGTGATCAGAAGCGGGAGGTCAGCGCCACGACTCTATGTTGGCGAGCATCGCGAACAAGAATGCGAGAATGATGAAGGCGGCAACCGCGATCTGAACATAGCGGGCTCGGCTGGGCCGGATCGGATCGACGGGTCTGAGATCTGGCATGTCCATGCAGCGATGAACCTGTTGTTGAGGGCTTGGTTTCAGCCTCGCCGGACGGGACTAACATGGGTAAGTGAGAAAGCTGCATGCGGCTTCGGGATGGCTTCAGATCTGCGAAGCCACGTAATCCTGAAGCGACCGGTCGAGCGGCCGAAGCAGAATCCCGCGGCTGCTGCTGAGGCTCGTGTCTGAAGGCTCGTCGTTCTCCACCAGGCGGACCCGCCGCGTGTCGAGACCGGCCATGTCGGCGACCTCGCGCGCCAGATCGTGCCAGCTGACCGCACCCTGGTTGGTCAGGTGCCAGAGGCCCTTTTCCTCATCCAACAACAGGTCCAGCGAAGCGTGGACCAGGTCCGGAACGTATGTTGGCGACACGACCTCGCGTTGACTCGCGAAGACCTCCTCACCGCGCTTCAGCCGATCGATCGTGCCGGCGAGGAAATTGTAGCGATCCCACGGTCCGAAGAAGGCGCTCGTCCGGACGATCAGCGCGTCGGCGTCCATTGCCAGCAACCGCTCTTCAGCATCCGCCTTGCTCTCACCGTACGGACATTTGGGCGCCGGTCGGTCTCCTTCGACATAGGGGCGGCCGAGGCTCCCGTCGAACACCAGGTCAGAGGAAAAGGTGACCAAGGGTATCCCGTGAAGCTTGCACGCATGTGCCAGAAGCTCCGGCCCCGTGGCGTTGATGCGGAAGCATTCGTCGCGCTTCTCCGCCGCTTCCCAGGTCCGGACGAAACCGGCGGTGTTGATGACCGCCCACGGGCGATATTTCTCGAGCGCGGCAGCGATCGACGCCTCGTCCGTGATGTCCAGCTCCGCCCGCGTCGTCAGCACATGAGGCAGGCCGCGGTGCGCGCAGATGCGCGAGAAGGCGTTGCCGAGAGTGCCCGTTCCGCCGGTGATCAGGAGCTTCCTCGCGCGCTCGGACGTCGTCGGGAGCATTTCGTAGCGCGGACGCGCATAGGTTCGGCCCGGGCGCTTCCACCATCCGGGCAGGTCGAGCACGGGATGATCAAGCGGTTCGCCGCGTCCAAGCTTGGCAACCAGCGTCGGCCGCGGCCTCTCGGTGCGGGTGTCGAAAGCGCCGACGTCATAGATGCCCTCGCGACGAGTGAGCAAAGACCGCCAGTCCACTGCGCCGAACATCGACCATAGAGTCACGGCGCGAATGTCGGCGCCGCGGCTGCGCTCCTGCTCGCAGGCTGTCCACACTTCGGTCAGCCAGCGGACCTGTTCCTCGCGGCTGCAGCCGTGGTGGACCTCCGAATAGACGATGGGCGTCCGATAGCGCTCCCACGCCTCGCGCAGGCGCTTCGCCGGTCCGACCTCGCCCTTGAGCCGGTCGATGCGCACGGCTTCGACGTCGACATAGGTGTCGCGCCCGTTCGAACCCGCCTCCACGCCAGGATAGCGCGACAGGCGATGATCGAGGAAGCGCTCGCTCGTCAGGTAATGATTGATGCCCATCACGTCGGGCTTGCCGGCGCCAGTGGCGAGATAGGCCAGCTCCTCCCCGCCCACGCCGGCCTTGTTGAGCGCGGAAAGGTAATGATGACCGTCCGAAACGCGTCCGAACAGCAGATCGAGACTGAGCCACCGGCGGTGGTTCTCATGATCGGCCTGATAGGCGAGCTGCTCGGTCGAAAAGGTTTTGCCGAGGTCCTCCGTCACCATCAGCTGCGCGGCCGGATTCACCGATCGGATTGCTTCCATTGCGAGCGCCGTGCCCCGGCATTCGTTCACCAAGGCACGCAACATCGCCTCTGCCGACCGCTCGTGTGGGTACCAATGACCGTAAAGGCAGGAGAAGCGCGCGGTGGTCAGGGGTTCGTTGACTGGAGTCCAGGTCTCGATCCACGGATAGCGCCGCGCCACCCGAGCGGCATATTCAGCCAGTTTCTCCGGAAAGGCGGGATCGAGAAGGCTGGTGTAACGTGGCCCGGAACCGTGATGAACCAGTCCGCCGACAACGCGGATGCCCAGCTCGCGAAGACGCTCCAGCCGGCGGTCATGCCAGGAAAAGTCGCATTCGGCCGGCACTTCGGGAGCGACCGTTTCCCAAACGATCGGGTAGCGGACCGCTTTGACGCCAAGCTCCGCCATCGCATCGAGGTCGGCCATCCGCGCCGAATGACCGGTCTCGACGACTTGGTTGCGGAATTCGTCTCCGATGCGAACGACGGTGCACTCGATACCGCCCCAAAGCTCGATCGGCGCAACCTTGTTTTGAGGAGAAGACGCGGGCGCGGCGGCGGGCATATCCGCAGACAAGTTCGAATACACAGGAACTCCGAAGCCGTTAAAACTGGCAGAAAAACGGGCTTCGTTGCGCGCGAGACGCAGTTCTTAACCTACGTGTGAACGATTTCTTGCCCGAGCGGCGGCTGATCGGAGCCAAAGAAAAGCCCCGCCGCGGCAGTGCCGGGCGGGGCTGATCTTTCGAGGCTGGCTTGCTTAAAGCGCGCCGTGTCCCGCGAGCGCCGCGAGCAACAGCAGCGCGACGATGTTGGTGATCTTGATCATCGGGTTCACAGCCGGGCCGGCGGTGTCCTTGTAGGGATCGCCCACGGTATCGCCCGTCACGGCCGCCTTGTGGGCTTCACTGCCCTTACCGCCGTAATTGCCGTCCTCGATATACTTCTTGGCATTGTCCCACGCGCCGCCGCCCGAGGTCATCGAGATTGCGACGAACAGGCCGGAGACAATCACGCCAAGGAGCAGAGCGCCGAGGGCGGCGAAGCCCTGCTCGCGTCCCGCGACGCCGGCGATCACGAAGTAGACGACGATCGGTGCGAGCACCGGCAACAGCGAAGGGACGATCATTTCCTTGATCGCCGCCTTGGTCACCATGTCGACCGTACGTGCGTAGTTCGGCCGGCTCGACCCATCCATAATGCCGGAGTTGGAGCGGAACTGCTCACGAACGTCGAGAACGACGTCGCCAGCCGCACGTCCGACTGCCGTCATGCCGAGCGCACCGAAGAGGTACGGCAGCAAGGCGCCGAGCAGCAGTCCGACCACGACGTACGGATTGGACAGCGAGAAATCGACGCCGCCGCCGGCGATCCCGAGCTCGCCCGAGAATTCGCGAAGGTCGGTGGTGTAGGCGCCGAACAGCACCAGCGCCGCTAGCGCCGCCGATCCGATCGCATAGCCCTTGGTCACGGCCTTGGTCGTGTTGCCCACCGCGTCGAGCGCGTCGGTGCGGTGGCGGACTTCGTCCTCCATGCCCGACATTTCGGCGATGCCGCCGGCATTGTCGGTCACCGGGCCGTAAGCGTCGAGCGCCACGACCATGCCCGCAAGCGCAAGCATCGACGTCGCCGCGAAGGCGATGCCGATCAGGCCGGCGAGAAGGTACGAAGCGATGATCGCGACGCAGATCACGACCGTCGGCAGCGCGGTCGATTCAAGGCTGATCGCCAGGCCCTGGATCACGTTGGTGCCGTGGCCAGTTTCCGATGCCTTGGCGATGGACTTCACCGGGCGATAGTTGGTGCCGGTGTAATATTCGGTGATCCAGACCAGGAGGCCGGTCACCGCGAGGCCGATCATCATGCAGTAGAACAGGTCCCAGCCGGTGAAGCCGCCGGTCTGCGACGCGACCGCCCCGGTGACATCCGTGCCAGCTGCTTCCTGCCCGCCGATGGTGGCGCCGAGGTCGCCCAAGGCCAGGTTGGTCGCAAGGAACAACGCCGGAACCGACAGCAGCGCCGTCGTCCAGAAGCCCTTGTAGAGCGCGCCCATGATCGACTGGCCCTTGCCGAGGCGGACCATGTAGGTGCCGATGATCGAGGTCACGATGCACACGCCGCCGACCAGAAGCGGAAGCGCCATCAGCGCGGTGATGTCCGAAGCGCGAGTTCCGATCAGAAGTGCGGTCAAGACCATCGTCGCACCGACGGTGACGACATAGGTCTCGAACAAGTCGGCAGCCATGCCGGCGCAGTCGCCGACATTGTCGCCGACGTTGTCCGCGATAACGGCGGGGTTGCGGGGATCGTCTTCCGGGATCCCGGCCTCGACCTTGCCGACTAGGTCGGCGCCGACGTCGGCAGCCTTGGTGAAGATGCCGCCGCCGAGACGCGCGAAGATGGAGATGAGCGATGCGCCGAACGCCAGTGCAACCAGCGCATTGACGACTTCGCGGCTCTGCGGCTCTGCACCGCGAACCTCGACCAGCACGTAGAACAGCACCGCGATCGCCAGAAGCGCGAGGCCCGCCACGAGCATGCCGGTGATCGCGCCCGAGCGGAACGCCGTCGTCAGGCCGCCCTGGAGGCTGGTCCGCGCGGCTTCCGCGGTCCGCACGTTGGCGCGGACGGAGATGTTCATTCCGATGTAGCCGGCCGCGCCCGAAAGCACGGATCCGACCGCGAAGGCGATTGCGGGAACCAGTCCCAGGAACACGCCGACGAGAATTGCGACGACCACGCCGACGATGGCGATCGTCGTATACTGCCGGCCGAGATAGGCCTGCGCGCCCTCCTGAATGGCGCTGGCAATGTCGACCATCCGCTGGTTACCGGCCGGCGCCTTCAGCACCTGGCCACTCGTGAAGATACCGTAGAGCACGGCGACGAGGCCGCACGCTATGGCGATAAGAGTGAGGTTCATCGAAATCTTTCCCCATGTTTCGTGGCTAAAGCCAACCGGCTGCAAGGACGCAGCCGGCGAACGGGGGAAGGTGTATGGAGGGAAATCGCGGCTGGCAACCGCGATGAAATTGCTTACCGCTTAGTGCAGCAGGAACGCGGCGGCCGTCGCGCCGGACAGCAGGCCGCTAGCCGCGATCAGCCACTGGCGAAGCGGGATTGCCGTGACGCTCATGACCAAAGTGCTCAAAACCCAGTTGCTCCGGTAGCTCGATCGGCTCGCCCCCGCTCGTCAGGGCCAATTGCGGCCCGTCCGACGTCAGCGATCCAACGCGGGCAATCGTCGTTCCAGAAGGTAAAGAAAGTCCTAACGGATCGACGTCCGAAGGCAGCGCCGCGAGCAATGCATAGTCA
>JAEVYW010000041.1 GCA_023392555.1 Pseudomonadota bacterium
ATCACGCCCAGCATCACGAACGGAAGCACGATGACCGAGCGCGTCGTGCCCAGTGCCGGTGAGGCGACGAGCACACCCATCAAAGCTCCAAAGGCCAAATGACGGCTGAAAGGATAATCATAATCGGCGGCAAGCCGGCCTTTCGCCTGCTCGACCTCGCCCAAGGCGGCACGTGCTTCATTCGGATTCATCTGCATTCCCCACTTTCCAGTTCGGAAAGTGGTACGTCCCATTTCCACTTTGGCAAGTGGGAATTCAGCACATGAAAGAAGGGCCGGCGGATCGCTCCACCGGCCCTCCCTTGTTTCGAACTGCTTCAGCTTAGCGGCGGTCGCCCATGAACTGCAGCAGGAACGTGAACATGTTCACGAAGTCGAGATAGAGGTTCAGCGCCCCCATGATCACGACCTTGCCCATCATGTCCGTGCCAGCGACGTAGCTGTACATGCTCTTGATCTTCTGCGTGTCGTAGGCGGTGAGGCCCGCGAACAGCAGCACGCCTATGGCGCTGATTGCCAGCTGCATGGCCGGCGACTGCAGGAAGACGTTGATCAGCATCGCGACCAGCAGGCCGACGACACCCATGATCAGGAACGTGCCGAAGCCGCTGAGGTCACGCTTGGTCGTGTAGCCGTAAAGGCTGAGGCTGAGGAACGCCACGGACACCGCGAAGAAGGTCGTCGCGATCGACGTCCCGGTGTACGCCAGGAACAGCGTCGACATCGACAGGCCCATGACCGTCGCGAAGGCCCAGAACAGAAGCTGCAGCGTGCCGGTGGAAATCCGGTTGATGCCGAAGCTCATGACCATCACGAAACCGAGCGGCGCAAGCGTCACGAGCCATCCGAGGCCGCTGAGGCCACGGCCGGTCGAGCTTACGAGAACGTCGGCGGCATAAGGTGCAAACAGCAGGGCGACGATGCCGGTCAGCAGCACGCCCGAAGCCATGTAGTTGTAAACTGACAGCATGTAGGACCGGAGGCCCGCATCGCGGGCGGCGCGCGGAACGCCGACCGTCGTAGCGGCGGCATTCACCCCGGTCGTCGTGCGCGGGTCGAACTGGTTCTGCATTCTCTCTCCTATCGGACGGGCTAAGGGCCCGTGCTCCCAGAGGAGAATATCGTGGATTGCAGGGGGGCTTTCAAGCGAAACCGGACAAATACGGCTATTCTGAACGGCCGTTCAGCTTCGGGTATCATCCTGGGACGAACTGATGGGACGGCCGAAGCCGCCCCATCGTAATCTTACCCGCGTTCCGGAGCCGGCGGCGGCGGAGGCGGCGGAGGCGCCGGGCACGTTTCCGTGGCCAGGATCACCGTGCCGTCGGGGCAAGTCTGCGTCGCGGGAGGCGGCGGTGGAGGCGGCGGAGCCTCGACCACCGGCGGCGGCGGGGGCGGCGGAGCAGCGAAGTTGTAGATGAGGCTCAGCAACAAGCTGTGCGTCTTCATGCGTCCATCGACGCCCACCGCAAACGGGGCGCCGGCCGCAGTCGTAAAGTCTTCGCCCATGCTGAACTTCGTGGTGAAGTATCGATACTTCAGGCCTAGGTCGACGTTCGGCGAAACGGCCGTCCGGACCCCGGCGATGATCTGCCACGCAAGTCCGCTGTCGTGGTCGCCGAACAGCTTCGTCCGCGCCATGCCGATGCCGCCGCCGACATACGCTCCGAAGCCGGTCTCTCCGCCGAAATCGAGCAAGGCGTTGCCCATGACCGATGTCATTTTTGCTGTGCTATCGAAGTCCGTGTCGTTGACGTCGGTGACTCCAAGCGGTGTCAGGGCCGTCTGCAGCGGACCGCTGACGTCGACGTCCTTCACTCCCAGACTCTTGCGCGCGAGCTCCGCCTCGGCACGGAACATCCCGAAATCGTAGCCGGCGATAAGATCCGCGTCCCAACCGATCTTGTACGTGACGTTGAGTCCACGATTGAAGTTTCCGTTGGCCGTGGCCGTCGTGAGGTCGACGTCGTAGAAGCCTTCGTCGCTCATCATCGGCCCGACTTCCAAGCCGACATAAGGAGAGCCGTCGCGCGCAATTGCGGGCGAGGAAATCGCAAGTGCGGCGACCGCCGCGAAGAGTGCTTTCCGCATCGTGAGTCCCCTGTTCCTGGTAGGGGAAGAGTGCGACCGTTTTAACCGACATGCAACGGGGGACGCACCTATCGATTGTTGCCCTGATGCATCGCCTGTTCGTCGCCATTCGTCCGCCCGAGGACGTCCGGGATCTGCTGATCGACACGATGGACGACAGCCCCGCCCTGCGCTGGGTCGGTGACGAGCAGCTCCACCTGACGCTGCGGTTCATCGGCGAAGTCGAGCGGCCGACCGCGAACGACATTGCCGCCGCGCTGGGGCGGATCCGCTCACCAAGCTTCGATTTGCGGATCAAGGGCGTTGGCCAGTTCGCGAGGCGAAGCGGCGGTGCGCTGTGGGCCGGCATCGATCCGAAGAGCCCGGTGGCGGCTCTCGCCGCGAAGGTCGAGCGTACCGTCCAGCAAACGGGCATGGAGCCTGAGCGCAGGGCCTTCTCGCCGCATATCACCCTCGCTCGCTGGAACAGCCGCAATGCCGAGGCGGTCGAAGCCTTTCTCAGGCGCCATGCGGATCTAAGTTCAGGCCGCTTCGGCGTCACTGAGTTCGTGCTGTTCGAAAGCCGCCTTAGCCGGCACGGCCCGCATTATGAGAAGGTCGCCGCCTTCCCGCTCGACTAGCGACGGGTCTTCACGAAGTCGGCGATCGCCTTGGCAGCGGCGGGAGCGACCGGCAGCGCCGGGTCTGCGTAAGACGCCATGTTCGATGCGCGGTCATCATTCGCGACGATCTTCAGCACATGGTTCATGCCTGTTATCACGCGGAGTTCCGACTTGGGCTGAGCCCGGTGCAGGAGCTCTGCGTCGGACAGTTTCACCTGAAGGTCCTGGTCGCCCTGAATGATCAGCAAGGGCACGGTCAGCTTGCTTGCAAGCTCGGTCGGCTGCTGCCGCATCAGATCGCGCATGAACGGCTGCACTGCCGGATTGAACAAGGCGGCCAGCGGCGCCGGCAATGATGCCGCATCGACGCTCCCGCCTCGCTCCAGCGTATCGATGGCGGCGAGCGCGGGCGGAAGAATCGGCGCGTTGGCGGGATTGGCGCGCAGCTGTTCGCGAAGGACGTCGCCGATGTGCCGGCCGGCGGCCGAGATGGTGATCACGCCGCAAATGCCGCTGGGACGCTGGGCAGCAGCAAGCGCGACCAGGCCCCCTTCGCTATGGCCTGCGACCCAGACGCAGCGAACGCCCGTCTTTCTGCGCACGGCGTTCACCCACTGATGCACGTCAACGGCATAGTCGGCCACCGACACCTTGTTCGCGTCGGCGATGGCCCCCTTGCTTCCAAACATCCCGCGCTTGTCGATGCGGACGGTGCTGACGCCCTCCTTCGCAAGCGCTTCGGCAAGCAGTTTGTAGGGCGCCGCCTTCACGCCGAGCGGATTGTTTCCGTCGCGGTCAGTGGGGCCGGAGCCCGGGATGATCAGGACGGCGGGCGCCCTTGCGCCAACGCTGAGATAGGTTCCCTCCAGCGGGCCGAGCGGACCTGCAACCGTCATCGTTTCGGCGGCTTGCGCAGGTGCCGCCGCCGACAGCGCCATCCCCATGATCAATTCTAGCATTCGTTCTCCTCGTCGACGTT
>JAEVYW010000066.1 GCA_023392555.1 Pseudomonadota bacterium
CGTCATGGGCGAGCCCGACCGCCACCGCGACCCTGTCGAGAAGAAGGGCATAGCCCGCACCGTCGCGGCCGTCTGGAAGCCATTCCACGAATTCTTCCAGCGCAGCGGCGCGTTCCTCGTCCTCCTCTTCATCCTGCTGCACAAGATCGGCGACACGCTCGCCAACCTCACCTTCCGCCTTTTGTTCGACGACCTCGGCTTCACCAATGACGAGATCGCAATCTACGACGTCGGCGTCGGCTTCTGGGCCTACCTCATCGGCATCTTCATCGGCGGCATCCTCTACGCGCAGCTCGGGATGAAGCGGTCGGTATTCATCAGCCTGATCCTGATGGCCGTCAGCAATTTCAGCTTCGCGCTTCTCGCGGCCAGCGGTCACAGCAATTGGGGCATGGCCGGCGCGATCGGCTTCGAGAATATCGCCAGCGGCATCGGCGGCGTCTGCGTCGTCGCTTACTTCTCGGCGCTGTGCGACCTGCGCTTCACCGCGGCGCAGTACGCGTTGATCTCGGCTGCAGCGAGCATCGTCGGCCGCTTCCTCACCGGAACGACGGCAGGGGGCCTGATCGACGCCATGGGCTATTTCAACTTCTACATCCTGACGACCGTCGCGGCCGTCCCGGGCATCATCCTGTTCTGGTGGATGATGCGCTCCGGCCTGATCGATCAGTCGATCGGCTCAGCGGGCGTTGCGGGTGAAGGCGATGTGCGCGCCAAGCATCCCGACGAAGAAGTCCAAAAGCCCGCTCAGTCCGGCGCCTGATCGTTGGCGGCTAGCGCTTCGCCCGCGAGGTAAAGCGAGCCGAAGACGAACACGCGCGCGGGTCGTGCGATCGCGCGGAAGGCCTGGTCAAGCGTTTCGTGAGGAGATGCGCGAAAGCCCATCCCCGTCGCCAGCGCCGCCAGCTCATCAGGCGTGAAATGCTGGTGATCCTTGATCGGCAGCGTCAGCACTTCGCTCGCCAGCCCGCGGAACGGCGCCAGCGTGCCGCGCGGGTCCTTGCTCGACAGGCTGGCGAAAATAACCGCCAGCGGCAGGTCGCCGCCGAAGCGCAGCTGCACGAACTCCGCGACCGACCGCGCGGCGGATGGATTGTGCCCCCCGTCGATCCACACCTCGCTGCCCGGCGGCAGAAGCGCGGTCAGCGGTCCCTCGCTGAGCTTCTGCATCCGTGCCGGCCAGTCCGTCCGCTTGAGCGCCGCAGCCATCGCGTCCTCACCGACTGGCAGCGCGCTCTGATGCCTCAGCATCGCAATTGCCAGGCCAGCATTCAGCGCTTGGTGCTTACCCGGGAGCGTTGGCAGCGGCAGGTCAAGCGACCCACGATGATCGCGATACTTGAGCTTCCCCTGACGGATTGCTGCGTCCCAGGCCCCACCACGCGGAAGCCACTGAGCGCCGGCATCCTTCGCCGCCTGCCAGATGCGCGTGCTCACGTTCGGCGGATAAAGCTGCGTTAGAAGCGGGACGCCGGCCTTAGCGATCCCCGCCTTTTCCGCGGCGATGTCCGGCAGGCGCTTGCCGAGGAATTGCTGGTGATCGACGCCAAGACTGGTGATCCCTGTCACCAGCGGCCGCTCGATTACGTTGGTCGCGTCCAGCCGCCCGCCTAGCCCGACCTCGATTACAGCCGCATTGGCCGGCACCCGCGAGAAAGCGAGAAACGCCGCAGCCGTCGTGACCTCGAAGAAGCTCGGCTCGATATCCCCGCCCGCGTCGAGCACTTCCGCCAGCAGCGCCGCCAGCGCATCGTCGTCGATCAGCTTGCCCGCGATGCGGATGCGCTCGTTGAAGCGAACCAAATGCGGGCTGGTGAAGACGTGGACGCTTCGCCCCGACGCCTCGAGCGCGCCGCGCAAGAAAGCGCAGGTCGACCCCTTCCCGTTCGTGCCCGCGACGTGGAACATCGGCGGCAGCCGATCCTGCGGCTGCCCCAATTTCTGCAGCAACCGCGTTATGCGGTCGAGGCCGAGCCGGTCGCCACCGGGCGACAGCTTGGCAAGCCGGTCGAGCTGCGCCTGGACGGCCGGACTGTCCGACCGGGCGAAGTCCGCCATCAGGCCGCCTGCTTCTCCGGCACCAGATAGCCGATGAGCTTGGCCAAAGTATCCTTCAGCTCGTGGCGCGGCACGACCATGTCGACCATGCCGTGGTCGAGCAGATATTCGGCGCGCTGGAAGCCTTCGGGAAGCTTTTCTCGGATCGTCTGCTCGATCACGCGCTGCCCGGCGAAGCCGATCAGCGCCCCCGGCTCAGCAAGCTGAACGTCGCCCAGCATCGCGTAGGACGCAGTCACGCCGCCCGTCGTCGGGTC
Source organism: Pseudomonadota bacterium (assembly GCA_023392555.1). GTDB lineage: Bacteria > Pseudomonadota > Alphaproteobacteria > Sphingomonadales > Sphingomonadaceae > Sphingomicrobium. Next base: position 2,316 of record JAEVYW010000066.1, read on the forward strand.
GGTGAGGACGACAATGTACGGCAGCCCCGCTTCGCGAAGCTCGGCCAAAGCCACCGTCGTCTTCGGCATCTGCATCAACGACAGAATGCCCTCCTGCATGCGTGCCCCGCCGGCAGCGGTGAAGATGATGTACGGAGCTTTATCCTCGATGGCGGCGCGCACGCCGGCAACGAACGCCGCGCCGACGGCAATACCCATAGACCCGCCCATGAATGCGAAGTCCTGAACGCCGACCACCGCGTTGCGGCCGTTGACCTTGCCGCGCGCGTTTTGGAGCGCGTCCTTGACCTCATTGGCCGATCGCGCCGCCTTGATGCGGTCGGTGTACCGCTTGCTGTCGCGGAAGCGCAGCGGGTCTTCACGCACTTCGGGCGTCGGCAGCAGGTCATACTTGCCGTCGTCGAAAACCTGCTCGAACCGCACTCGGAAGCCGATGCGGTCGTGGTGGTCGCACCGCGGGCAGACGCGCAGATTGTCTTCCCACTCCTTGGTGAAGACCATCGTGCCGCACTTGCCGCACTTGTGCCAAAGGTTCTCGACGGTCTGCCGCTTCGGCAGGAACGGGATTCCGTTCCGGACCCTACTCAACCAGCTCATTCTCTACTCACTTCTCAGTTGCGGCGCGGCTAGGCCTCGACGCCTGCGCTTGTCCAGTCCTGCAACGTCGCGCCGATGTCGCGGAGAGCGGATGCAGGGTCATGAGCACCAGTAATCGGGCGCCCGATGACGAGGATGGAAGCACCCGCCTCAAGCGCCTGGCGCGGGGTCATCACGCGCTTCTGATCGCCGGTATCGCCACCTGCCGGCCGGATGCCCGGGACGACGAAGAAGCCATCGGGCCAGGCCTCGCGTGCAGCCGCAACCTCGGCTCCGGAGCAGACGATTCCGTCCAGTCCAGAAGAACGCGCCAGCTCCGCCAGCCGCCGTACCTGCTCACCCGGAGCGCCGTTGACGCCGATCGACTGAAGGTCGCCCTCGTCCAGGCTGGTCAGCACGGTAACGGCCACGACTTTCGTGTTGATCGCCGCTGCAGCCTTGGCCGCTTCGAGCATCGCCCGGCCGCCGGCAGCATGGACCGTCAGAACCGCCGGCTCCAGCGGCGCGAGCGCGGCAACCGCCTTCCCGACCGTATTCGGAATGTCGTGCAGCTTCAGATCGAGGAATACCGGCACGCCGAGCTCGAGTATCCGCTCGACCCCCGCCGGACCGCAGGAGCTGAAGAATTCGAGGCCGAGCTTCACGCCCCCTGCCCCGCCGCGCAGCTGCTCGCATAGCGCTAAAGCCTGCTCCAGGCTCGGCGTGTCGATGGCAACGAAGACCGGGCTCACTCGGCTGGCGCTTCCGTAACGGGGGGCGAAACCGGCCGCACAGGGGCCTGCTGCCGCTCGAACGCTTCCACGCGCCGGCGATAGCTCCAGATCCTGCCGCGATGGATGAAATACATCGGCAGGAAGCCGAGCAGGAAGACGAACAGGATCAGCACGGGGACCTTGATGTCCGCCTGGATGTCACCCCACAGGTTGAGCGTCACATCGTGCCAGTTGCGGCTGCCGAGGATGGTCAGCAATGCTGCGACGACCACCCAGACCAGGGTCTTCAAAAACTGCATCGACCGCGGCTTTAGGCCAGCCGGTCGGTCAAGGCCAGCATTCGTCGCGCCGGACGTTCGTTTCGCCGCAGGCTCGACCGGCAACCGTTGAGCAATTTCACCCGTCTGTCCCACAGCAGCGTTCGGGGTGGGGAGACAGGTGTGAAAAAGCCGCATTTCATCGGGCTTGGCGTTTTGGGGCTCACGGCGACCGCCCTTCTGGCGATGCGCGGCGGCGACACGCCTCCGTCGTCCCAGCAACAAGGCGTACCGAAATCCCACGTTCGCCTCGCCGCGATTTCGACGGCCGCGCGCAAGGACGTGAACTACGCGCAGCTCGATGCGCGGCTGCAGCAGCTGATTCAGCAACATTCGATGGTCGGGATGGCCGTTGGCGTCGTCGAGAACGGCCGCATCACCTTTCTCAAGGGCTATGGCGAAACGGTGAAGGGCTCCGGCGACATGGTCACGCCGGATACCGTCTTCCGTTGGGCCTCCGTGTCAAAGGGCCTGGCCGCGACGATGGTCGCCAAGCTCGCCGAAGAGGGCAAGGTCAACCTCAACGCCCCTGTCGCCAATTATGCGGCGAGCCTGAAGCTTCCCGCCGGCGCAGAATATCGCGCGACCGTCGGCGACATGCTCAGCCACCGCCTCGGCCTTTATCGCGACGCCTATGACAACAAGCTGGAAGAGGGGCAGGACACCAAGTTCCTGCGCTCGTCGCTTGCCCAGCTAAACCTGATCTGCCCGCCCGGCACCTGCTGGAGCTATCAGAACGTCGCTTACGACGGCGCGTCGGAGATCGTAGAGCACGTCACGAAGCAGCCGTACGAGCAGGCAGTGAAGCAGATGCTTTTCCAGCCGATCGGCATGACGACCGCCAGCGTGTCACGCGAGGGTCTGGTCAATTCCAGGAGCTGGGCCCGCCCGCACGACGCCGCACGGCGTCCGCTCGAAGTGCTCGACGCTTATTACCGCGTGCCCGCCGCCGGCGGCGTCAACAGCAACATCAAGGACATGTCGTTGTGGATGATGGCGCAGATGGGCGTGATGCCCGACGTGCTGTCGCCGCAGTTGCTCAACACGATTCACGCGCCTTTGGTGAAGACGCCGGGCGAGCGCGGCCGCATGCGCAAGTTCCTCGAACGCCTTGGCGAGGCCGATTACGGCTACGGCTGGCGTAGCTACGACTATGCCGGGCACCACATCGTCGGGCATCGTGGCGGTGTTTCCGGCTACCGCTCGCTGATCCTGTTCGATCCGGCGCTGAAGAGCGGAGTCGTGGCGCTATGGAACAGCAACACCAATCAGCCGGGCGGCCTGGAGTTCGAGGTGATGGACATGCTCTATCGCCTGCCCTTCCGCGACTGGATGGAGCTCGATCGTTCGCGGGTGGCGAAGCCGGCTGCTCCGGTCGAGACCGACGAGCCTGAAACGGCGGCGGTCGCCTCGGCGTCCGAACCCGCGGCTCGCCGCCGGACCTAATCCCGCCGGGCTTCGGCCTTCGCCTGCTTCAATTCCCGCTGCTGCAGAATGTGCGCGCGATAGCGCATGCCCATGCCGGCAATCGACGTCAGAACGCCGAGGATGAGCACCGGCATGTGCCAACGGGGCTCGCTCGGCGTCGGCCAGGCGATCGCGCCCAGCAGCAGCACGCTGACGATCGAAACCAGATAGCCGAGCCCCTTCCAGTCCACGCCTGATCCGGGTGCCTTCGTTACAGTATCGTGACGCATCAGCCGCAGGAACATCCAATCGGCACAGTTGGTTTCAGAGGCAGGTACCAGGGAGTTAGTGATGGCCGAAACCAAGTCGCAGGATGCAATTGCACTATTGAAAGCGGATCATCGCAAGGTCGAAGAGCTGTTCGAACAGTTCGAAAAGGCCAGCGGCGACGGCCGCAAGCAGAAGCTCGCACTCGAGATCTGTAAGGAACTGACGATCCACACGATCCTCGAGGAAGAGATTTTCTACCCGGCCTGCGAAGGCAATGTCGAAGAGGACCTGCTGAAGGAAAGCGTCGTCGAGCATGACGCGGCCAAGGTCATGATCGCGGAAATTGAAGCCGGCGAACCGTCGGACGATTTCTACGACGCCAAGGTGAAGGTCCTCCAGGAAGAGATCGAGCATCACGTCCAGGAAGAAGAACAGCGCGGCAAGGGCATGTTCGCCCAGGCGCGCGACTCGGACATGGATCTCGACGCTCTCGGTGAGCAAATGGCGACCCGCAAGGAACAGCTTATGGCGGAGTTCGAGGCCTCTGGCCTGCCCGAGCCGGAAAGCAGCTCGCTAGAAAAGGTTCAGATATAGGCTGTTAAGCCGATTTAAGCCGGATTCGGTCGCCAGTGCGGATCGTGCTATAGCCTCCGCATTGGCGCGCCCCTTCTCGCAGGCACCGCGCCAACTGACAGCAAGTTCAAGCTGCCGCTTGTAAGCTGGAGATTGGCCATGAGTTTGACCGATCTGGCCTATCACCGCCAACGCGAACAGCAGTGCCGTTCGATGGCGGAAGTTGCATCCGATCCCGTCGTGCGCCGGCGCCATGAAGAGCTGGCCGCCTTGCACGCGTGCAAGATCGCCATGAGCGCTGCCGCCTAGACCCAGGGCATGACCGCGGCCCCCGAAGTCTGCGGTTTCTTCGACAATTCGACGAACGCGGTGACCTACCTCGTATGGGATTCCGTGAGCCGCGAAGCTGCGGTCATCGATCCCGTGCTCGACTTCGACGCCGCTTCGGGCCGCGTCGAGCGCCGCTCTGTCCAGGCGGTGCTGGACGTCGCCAGCGCGCGCGACCTCGATATCGGCCTGGTCCTCGAAACCCATGTCCACGCCGACCACCTCTCAGGCGCCCGGGCGATCGTCGAAGCGACCGGCGCGAAGCTCGGCATCGGTGCGCGTATCTGCGAAGTTCAGGCGGCGTTCGCCCCAATGTTCGGGGCAGATGACATCAAACCAGAGGGCGCAGACTTCGACATTCTCCTCCGCGAAGGCGACACGCTCCCGCTCGGAAATCTCCGCATCGAAGTTCTCGAAGTACCCGGCCACACGCCGGCCGACGTCGCCTACAGGATCGGAGATGCGGTCTTCGTCGGCGACAGCCTGTTCATGCCCGACTTTGGCACTGCCCGGACGGATTTCCCCGGCGGCGACGCGCGCCAGCTTTACCGCTCGATTCGAAAGCTGCTCGCCCTGCCGTCCGAAACGCGCCTCTTCATGTGCCACGACTACAAGGCGCCGGGCCGCGATGAATTTCGCTGGGAAACGACCGTCGCGGCCGAACGCGAGAACGTGCACCTGGCTGGCGGAGTGACGGAGGATGCGTTCGTCGCCATGCGCGAAGGCCGCGATGCGACGCTTGCGACGCCGAAGCTTTTGCTGCCGTCGATCCAGGTAAATATGCGCGGCGGACGCTTCCCGCCCGCGGAACCCGACGGGCGCTGCCGATTGCGTATTCCGGTGCAACTGAATTGACTTGATCGAACAGCATTAAGTCATTGATTAGACGTGCTTTTATACCAGTCCACCGACTTATGCACAGAAGAGTCCGACTCCTTCGCGATTCATGATACTTTCCGTTCCAAGGCGGCGCGCGACTCGGGGGACTGGGCACTCGCTACCGGGTTGTGAGGGGGTACTTGAGCGGGCTCTTCGCCTGCTCGGTTTCGCCACGCTGCTCGGCGGCAAACTCCAGAACTTCAGTCACGTACCGATCACCGTCGAGGTTTGGCCGGCGGTCGCTTAAAGCATTGCAGCCCCAGGGTTGCGGTGCAGGCATCGGAAGGTGATGGAGTGGGAGCCTGACACCCCACCCTCCACCCGGACGGCTTTCATTTCGTCACCTTCCGAAGCCATCCCATTTTGGGACAGTCCTCACCCGTCATTCGAGAAATAGCGCTGGCCGCGAGCCTTCATCGCGCCGGTATTCAGCCTTTCGGATGTTTCTTCCGCCGCCTCGGGGGTGAAGCGAAGGCGGGTCGCGCCGGGACCTCTTACCTTCACGGTTCCTTCC
>JAEVYW010000072.1 GCA_023392555.1 Pseudomonadota bacterium
GTTCGCGGCGAGCCTGCCGACTACGCGCCGCTTGTCCGCGCCGTCGGCGATACACTCCGGTCCAACTCGCTCGATCCGGCGCTGAAGGCCGAAGCGGTGCTGCTGCCGAGTGAAGCCGTCATCGGTGACCGAATGGACATCGTCGACCCGGACGCCATCCATGCTGCGCGAGACCGTGTTCGGCAGCGGCTCGGGACGGAACTTCGCGATCAGCTACTGCCGTTGCAGCGGGTGGCCTATTCCGGGCACGATCTGTCGCCCACGGCGAAGGGCTCACGCAAGTTGCGGACGGTCGCGCTTGGGCTTGTTGCTGCTGCCGATCCCGCGGAAGGTGCGAAGCTTGCGAAGGCGCTGTTCGATTCAGCCGACAATATGACCGATCGTCAGGGGGCGCTCGGCGGTCTGGTTTCGCTCGACGGACCTGAGCGGGAGGAAGCGCTCACGGCCTTCTACGATCGCTTCAAGAACGACGCGCTGGTGCTCGACAAATGGTTTGCGCTCCAGGCGGCGGCGCAGCGGCCCGGAACCCTGGATGAGGCCGAGCGGCTGTCGAAGCATCCCGACTTCACCCTCGCCAACCCGAACCGGTTGCGCGCGCTGATGGGATCGCTGTCGGTCAACCAGTGGGTGTTCCACTCGGCAGACGGGCGCGGCTACCGCTTCCTCGCCGACACGATCCTCGCCGCTGACAAGATCAATCCGCAGATCGCGGCGCGCATGGTTCCGGCGTTCGGGCGCTGGCGGCGGTTCGAACCGGGCCGTGCAGCACTGATGCGTGAGCAGCTCGAGCGGATCGCGAACGCCCCGGGCCTGTCGCGCGACACCTACGAGCAGGCGTCGAAGAGCCTAGGTTAGCGGCTGCCGATCCACTGGGCGACGCCCTGCGCGACCTGGTTCGCCGCGCGGTTCAGGGCGGGGCCGATCGATGCGGCAGAGCCGTCGGTCGGATAGCTCGCTTCGAAGCGGCGGTTTTCGACGCGCGTACCGCCTTCGGTCGAAAGCGACGCGTCATACTGCACCACCGCTGAGCCCGTGGCCGCGTCGTAACCGAAGCGATGAAGCTCGCCGGTTACGAGCAGGCCCGGATCGAGCGTCGCCTGCTTGGGGTCGAGAACGACGCGATTGGTGGTGCGGCGGATCGTCTCCGCGAGCAGGCCCTGAAACAGGCGGTCGGGCGTATCCACCCACTGGGCGTTCGTGATGTATTGAACGTCCGTCGGAGTGACCTGGACCGGGATGCGCGGCGTGCGCAGGGCCTTGTCGATCACCGGCGTATTGACGGTCACTGTCTGGCCTGCCGCAGCAGCCCGCGTGAACTCGCACGGCGCGGGAGCTTCGGCCGCCAAGGTCAGTAGCGTGGGCGGAGGCTTTCCGCCGCCGCCGAGCAAGCCGCCCAGCGAGCAGCCACCAACTGCGAGCGCCAAAACTGCCGGAGCAGCGATGCGATAGACCAATCTCATTACCGCTTCCTTGGCTTGTAGTCGGGGAGCTTCTCGGGCCCGAGCGTGCCGCCAATTCCGCCCTGCTCGACGCGTTCCGAAACGCCCTTGAGCGAGGAGGAAAGCTCGCGCAGGTCGCGGATCAGGCGGTTGGCTTCGGGAAGCGTCGACTTGCTGAAATTCTGAACGCCCGGCCGCGCGTCTGCGACCACGGCGTCGAGATTGTCTGCCGCGCGCTGGACCGAGGCGATCGCCCGGCGGAGGTCCTGCGCAGCCGGCTGACCCTGTTCCACGACCAGCCGGTTCGTGTTGTCCGTCAGCACGGAAATGCGCTCGGCGGCGACGCCGGCATTGCGCGCGGCAATACGTGCATCGCCGATCGCGTCGGCCAGTTCAGGAGCGCGGTCCGCAAGCACCTTGGTGGTGCGGTCGACGTTCTCGAGAATGTCGGAGATTGCGTTCTGGTTCTTGTCGCTGAGCAGTTCGGTTAGGCGCTCCGTAAGCCGCTGGATTCGGTCGATCAGCTCCGGAGCGCTATTGAGAAGCGCGCCGAGCCCGCCGGAGCTTGCCGGGATGACCGGGCAGCCTTGCGGACCGACCTGCGTGATGGGGCGAGCGCCCTTGACCGCGCCGCCGAGCTGGATCTCGCTGACGCCGGTGAAGCCGACGCCCTTGATCTGCGCGGTCGTGCCCTGAAGCACCGGCGTTTCGTCATCGACCTCGATGCGGACCCAGACGAACTCCGGCCTCGCAGGAAGCAAGGAAACTTGCGTGATCTGTCCCACCGGAACGCCGGAGAACGTGACGTTGGAGCCCTTATTGAGCCCGCTCACGCCCTGCGCGAAATAGACGTCGTAGCAACGCTTAGCAGTGTTCGAGAGGCCGGCGAGCCAGACGATGAACAGCAGGGCGCCGGCGAGCAAAGCCACCGTCACCGCACCGACCATCACATAGTTGGACCGCGTCTCCATCAGGCTTCAGCGTGCTCCTTCGATGTATCCGCTGCGGCCCGTCCCCGCGGCCCGTTGAAATATTCTTGTATCCAAGGATGGTCCAAAGCCAATAGTTCCGGAATCGTTCCGACCGCGATGACTTTCCGGTCCGCAAGAACCGCAACGCGGTCGCAAATGGCGTAGAGCGTGTCGAGGTCGTGGGTGATCAGGAACACGGTGAGGTCGAGCCGCTGCTGAAGCGATCGGATCAACTCATCGAAGCCCGCAGCCGCGATCGGATCGAGGCCCGCGGTTGGTTCGTCGAGGAACAGGAGTTCCGGGTCGAGCGCGAGCGCACGAGCCAGACCGGCGCGTTTGATCATGCCGCCCGATAGCTCCGACGGGAATTTGGGACCTGCATCAGCGGGGAGCCCGCTCATCGCGATCTTGTAGCCCGCAATCTCGTCCAGCAGGGGCGGGCGCAGGAACGGAAAATATTCGCGGATCGGGACTTCGACATTCTCCGCGACCGTCAGCGTCGAGAAGAGAGCGCCGTTCTGAAACAGGATGCCCCAGCGCCTGCGAATGTTCTTGGCTTCATCCTCGGTGCGATCGACCATGTTCTCGCCAAGGACTTCGATCTCGCCGGACGCCGGCGTCTGCAGGCCGATGATGGATCGCATCAGCACCGACTTGCCGGTACCCGATCCGCCGACGACGCCGAGGATCTCGCCACGCTTCACGCTGAGGTCCAGGCCCTCGTGAATCACCGCGTCGCCGAAGCGATTGGTCAGGCCGCGGACTTCGATAATCGTATCGCGATCCCTCATATCCAGCCGACCGAGCTGAAGAAGACTGCGAAGACGGCGTCCAAGACGATGACCAGGAAGATGGATTGGACGACGGCGGTCGTCGTCCGCTGTCCGACTTCTTCCGAATTTCCCTCGACCAGCATACCCTGGAAGCAGCCGGCAAGGGCGATGATGAAGCCGAACACCGGCGCCTTGATCAGGCCGACCCACAAATCGGTCAGCGGAGTGACTTCCTGAAGCCGCTGGATGTAGGTCAGCGGCGGAATACCGAGTGACAGCCAGACGAAGATGCCGCCCCCCAAAAGCGCCATCAGCATCGCCCAGAAGGCCAGAAGCGGCATCATCACGACCGCGGCGATCATGCGGGGGATGACCAGCGCTTCGATCGGCGAGACGCCGATGGTGCGCATCGCGTCGATTTCCTCGGTGATCTTCATCGTACCGAGCTGCGCCGCGAATGCGGAGCCTGAGCGGCCCGCAACCATGATCGCCGTCATCAGGGTTCCGAGTTCGCGCACCGTGATGCGCCCGATCAGATTGATCGTGTAGACCTCGGCACCGAACTGCTGCAGCTGAACGGCGCCCTGCTGACCGATGACGACGCCGATGAGAAAGCTCATCAAGCCGATGATGCCAAGCGCACGGACGCCGACGACGTCAAAGCGTTGGACGACCGCGTTCAGACGGAACTTGCGCGGACGGGTGAGAAGCTGCCCAAAAGCGACCAGCGTGGCGCCAAAGAAGCCAAGGAGGCCGACCAACGTCCGCCCTGCTTCGGCAACCCACGCTCCAAGCTCACTGAGAACGAGGACGAGGCCGCCGCTTTCCTGCGGGCGAACGCGAACCGGTGTGTCGAACTCGCCGACCTGGTCGATCAGGCTCTGGACGTCGGGGTTCGCGCCGACGACCTTCGCGCCGCGGTCACGAACTGCTCGATGGACGAGCCAGGCCCCGACCGTGTCCACTCTGTCGACCTTGCTGAGGTCGATTGTCAGCGGATCGGGCTGGGCATCGATTTCACGCTGGGTGCTCGCGGCGCGCGTGATGGTCAGCGCGCCGTGGATGCGGCATGCATTCTCGCCTTCGGGAGAACTCTCGTTGGTCGGAGAAGCGGCCGCCATCGCCGCCGATGTGCTGGATTTCTGGGCTTGCGGCAAGAGCGGCGAGCCACGCTGCCATTGTCTTGCCGTAGCTCTTCGCTTTAAGCCGACCGCGATGGCGACCCAGCCGAAACCCGTTTTCATCCCTGTCGGCAACATCCCTGCAAGGATGTTCGGCATGGACGCGCGCACGCGGGCCAACCGGCTTGCGAGCAACATCGGGCTCGACCTCTCGGACGAGGCGACGAGCGGCCGCGACGCCGTACTTGCCGATATGCGTTACGCCTGGGATCCGGCGTGGCTCAAGGAATTGGCCAAGCGGCCCGATACCGTGCTGGTGAAGGACGGACGCCCGGTGCTTGCGCATGTTTCGAACGCCGCGCCTGTCCTGGCTGCGATGGAGAAGGATGCGCCGCTGGACGCGAGCGGACTTGAGATGCTCGATGCGGACTCCTCGCAACTTTCAAATTTCGAGCTGCGCAAACGCGAGCGGCCGTTCGTCATGCGCGTCGATCCCAACGACACGACGCCGGTCGAGCGCGCCGCCTATGACGCCGCCTACAAGGGCGTGACGGACGTGCTGACGCTCTATCTGTGGCGCAAGCCGGCCTTCTATCTGACGCGCTGGGCCGCGGAGATCGGGCTGACGCCGAACATGATCACGGCGGTCGGCGCAGTGTTTTGCGTTCTCGCTTTGTATCTCTTCTGGATCGGAAGTTATTGGCCCGGCGTCGCCTGCGGCTTCGTGTTCATGGTGCTCGACACCGTGGACGGGAAGCTTGCGCGCTGCACTGGTGCGTCGTCGAAGTGGGGCAACGTTTTCGACCATGGCATAGACCTGATCCACCCGCCCTTCTGGTGGTGGGCGTGGGCGCACGGACTCGAGGCCTACGGCACTCCTCTGGAGCCGGTGTACGAGCGCATGCTGATCCTCGCGATCGTCGCCGGATATGTGCTGCAGCGCCTGATCGAGGGCGTTTTCATGCGCCGATTCGGGCGGATGCACATTCACGTCTGGCGGCCGATCGACAGCAAGTTCCGGCTGATCACCGCCCGGCGAAATCCCAACATGGTCATCCTCGTTGCGGCGTTGTTATTCGCCCGGCCCGACGTCGGTCTCGAGCTGATCGCCGCCTGGACGATCATCTCATTGATCTTCCACGCCGTTCGATCGGCGCAGGCTAACGCGGCGCACGACCGCGGCGAGCCGGTGGTCTCCTGGCTCGCATGAGCAAGGTCACCGCGATCGTCCTTGCCGGCTCGCGCCCGGGCGGCGACCCGCTCGCGCGGTCGCACGGAGCGCAGTTGAAGGCGTTGATCCCGGTCGATGGCAAGCCAATGGTTCGGCGTCCGGTCGATG
>JAEVYW010000157.1 GCA_023392555.1 Pseudomonadota bacterium
CCGATGAACGACAGCTTCGTCGACCTGGACCTCATTGGGCAGGTTCACCCCGAAAATTACAAGATCACGAAGCCGAGCTTCTATGCCGAACTGATCTGGAACAGCCGCACTCAGCGCGCGAAGAACACCGGCAAGAGCGTCGACTGGGTGGTGCTGCGCAACCGCCTGCAGCACATCGACAGCCACAATCTGAAGCGCGTCGGCGCTGCGCTCGACGAGCTTGCCCGTCGCGTCGGCTTTCGCGTGATCCCCGGCCTCGGCGAGCGCGTCATCTATCGCGAGCTGTTCCCGAAGGGCCTGACCCTGCTCGACTACAAATTGCTGACCGACGTCGGCATCGGCCACATCACCGCCCGGCAGGAGCTTCGCGAAATGATCGCCGGGCTCGGCATCCCGGGAGCCGACGAAGAGCAGAAACTCGCCGCCACCGGATAAGCCGCTGGATTAGCGCATTGGGCGGGGCTATCGGCCTCGCCCATGAGTCACGCGTTCAACAGCACCATCCTGCGCGAATATGACGTTCGCGGCATTGTCGGAAAAACCCTTCACGAAGCAGACGCTTATGCGCTCGGCCGGTCTTACGCCGCGCTTGCGCTGGGCGAGGGCGCAAAGCGCATCGCGGTCGGCCGCGACGGCCGCACGCACTCGCCTCAGCTCGAGGCGGAGCTTGTTCGTGGCCTGACCGAAAGCGGTTTGGACGTCGTTCGTATCGGCGTCGGTCCAAGCCCGATGCTCTACTTCGCGACCGCCACGCTCGGCGTCGACGGCGGCATCCAGGTCACCGGCAGCCACAATCCCGCCGATTACAATGGCTTCAAGATGCTGCTGAACGGCCGTTCGGTCTTCGGGCAGGAAATCCAAGCGCTGGGTCGCCGCGCCGCCGCGGGCGATTGGCAGGACGGATCGGGCAATGTCGAGCAGGTCGATATCGTCGACGATTACGTGAATCGCCTTGTCCAGGACTTCTCGGGTAGCGGGTTCAAGATTGGTTGGGATGCCGGCAATGGCGCGGGCGGTCCGGTTCTCGAAAAGCTCATCGCCAAGCTCCCCGGAGAGCATGTCGCGATCTACACCGACATCGACGGCAATTTCCCGAACCATCATCCCGACCCGACGGTCGAAGCCAACCTCGAGGACCTGAAAGCGCTGGTGGCCGACAAGGGTCTCGACTTCGGCATCGCCTTCGACGGCGACGCAGACCGTATTGGCGCGGTCGACGCCAAGGGCCGCGTCGTCTGGGGCGACCAGTTGCTGATGATCCTCGCCGGACCCGTCCTGAAGGAACAGCCGGGCGCGACCATTATCGCCGACGTGAAGGCGAGCCAGATCCTGTTCGACCGCATCGCCGAAATGGGCGGCCAGCCGCTGATGTGGAACACGGGCCACAGCCTCATCAAGTCGAAGATGAAGGAGACCGGCGCCCCGCTGGCCGGGGAGATGAGCGGCCATATCTTCTTCAAGCATCGCTGGTACGGCTTCGACGACGCGCTCTACGCGGCGGTGCGGCTGATCGAGGCGGTCAGCGCTTCGGGCAAGTCGCTGACCGAGCTGATGGACGAAATGCCGGTTTCGGTGGTCACTCCCGAAATCCGCTTCGAGATCGATGAAAGCCGCAAGTTCGCTGTCATCTCGGAAGTTCTCCAGCGCCTCTCGGAGAGCGGCGCTCGCGTGAACTCGACGGACGGCGCCCGGGTAATGACGGACGACGGCTGGTGGCTCCTGCGCGCATCGAACACGCAGGACGTGCTTGTCGCTCGCGCCGAAGCGAAGGACGATGCCGGCCTTCAGCGCCTGATGTCGCAAATCGACGACCAGCTCGCGGCGTCGGGTGTCGAGCGTGTCGAGGGCGGCCACTAGCGCAATCGTGACGATGGTCCGGCGATCAGCTATGATCGCCGGATGCTGGACCAGGTGATTCCGGACAGCTCGGGGGCCAGTCCCGACGGGGATGTCGATCCGATCCGCGAGGCACATTGCGCCGTGCTGGAGATGGCCGTTGCCAATCGGCCGCTCGAGGAGACGCTCGGCGCGCTGATCAAGATCGTCGAATCCACCTCGAAGACGGGCGTGCTCGGTTCGATCCTGATCCTTGATGAGGACGGGCGGCACCTTCGCCACGGCGCGGCGCCAAGCCTGCCACATAATTATTCAGCGGCGATCGACGGCGCGGAGATCGGCCCGTGCGAAGGGTCGTGCGGAACCGCGGCCTATCGTGGCCGGCCAGTGTTCGTGTCCGACATCGAGCACGACCCGCTTTGGGAAGAGTATAAGGCCGTCGCGCTCCCGCATGGGCTTCGCGCCTGCTGGTCGACGCCGATCATCGCGGCCGGGCCGAAAGTTCTCGGCACCTTTGCCATGTACCATCGCGAGCCGCGCGAGCCGACCGTCCGCGATCTCGCTCTCGTCGACCTGGTGACTCAGACCGCAGCGCTCATCATCGATCGCGAACAGGCGAGAACGACGATCGCCCGGATTGCCGGCATCGCCGCACATTCGGTCCCGCGACCCGCGTCCCAGCAGCAGTAGGAACACCCGACGCGGCAGCCGGGTTGGGCCGGAATGCTGCGTGCGCCCGTTCTAGTTTTCCTTGCCGCCAGTTCGTGCGGCATTCCCCGTGATCCCGAAGGCACGAGCGAGCGGATGGCCGCTACCCACGAGCTTCGCGTCGGGGTCAGCGACAAACCACCCTGGACGCGAGCGGCCAGCGCCGTGCCGGAGGGGATTGAGCCCGACCTCGTCCGTGCGTTTGCCGCGAAACAGGGGGCCCGTGTGCTGTGGACGAAGGGCAGCGAAACGCCGCTCGTTCAGTCGCTGAAACGCAATGAGCTCGACCTCGTCATCGGCGGGTTCGACATGAAGACGCACTGGGCCGCGACCGCCGGAGTTACCCAGCCCTTCACCAAGGACGCGGACGGCAAGAAGCATGTCTTCCTCGCGGCGCCGGGCGAGAACCGCTTCATCCTCTCGCTCGATCGCTTCCTCACCGAGCGCATGCGCAAGGCAAGCTCGTGAGAGGGATACCCGCCAAGCCGGAAGCGAAAGCCGAGCTGAAGAAGGCGCACCGGCTCGCCTGGGTGACCTTGCTCTACAATTGCTCGGCGATTGCCATGCTGTTCCTCGTCATGGGAGGCTCGCAGGCGTTGAAGACGGAGCTGGTCGGTGAGTTTCTGAGCTTCATCCCGCCCGTGCTGTTTCTCGTCGGCGATCGTTTTAGCCGGAAGGAGCCCAACGAGCGCTTCCCCTTCGGCTATGAGCGCGCAGTCAGCGCCGGCTATGTCGGCGCCGCGGTCGCCCTGCTTGGCG
>JAEVYW010000201.1 GCA_023392555.1 Pseudomonadota bacterium
GCCTTCAGCAGCTCGTCGCGCCCGACTTTCCCTTCCGCATAAAGCTGACGGATGCGCTGCTTCTCTTTGTTCGGCAGGCCCGACGGCATCGGGCCGCCTGGAACGAGCAGCATCGGCAGATGACCGAAGCGGAGCGCGCCGATAATCAGGCCCGGGACGATCTTGTCGCAAATGCCGAGCAGCGCAGCCGCGTCGAACATGCCATGGCTGAGCGCCACCGCAGTGCTCATCGCGATCACGTCGCGGCTGAACAAGGACAGGTCCATGCCCGGCTGTCCCTGGGTCACGCCATCGCACATCGCCGGAACGCCGCCCGCCACCTGCGCGGTAGCGCCGACCTCGCGAGCGAAGATCTTCATCTGCTCTGGGTAGCGGCCATAGGGCTGATGCGCCGACAGCATGTCGTTGAACGCAGTGACGATGCCGATGTTCGGGCCTGCAAGCGTGCTGATCGCCGGCTTATCCTCGCCCGACGCTGCGAAGCCATGAGCGAAATTGCCGCAGGACAGGCGGGGACGGTTGATCCCCCTCTCCTTCTGCTCGGCCATCAGATCGAGATAGCGCCTGCGTGTCGGCCGCGAACGTTCGATGATCCGATCGGTCACCTTGGCGAGAATGGGATGAAGGCTCATCGTCCCTATGTGGTGCCTCGTCCTTATTCGTGCCAGCTGGTGCCGGCGCGTTCCGTCAATGCAATCGCCGCCGACGGGCCCCAGGTTCCGGCGGGATAGGATTTTGGCGTCATTCCCTTCTCGGCCAAAGCGGCGCGGATCTGGTCGATCCAGGTCCATTGCGCCTCAACCTCGTCGCGGCGGACGAACAGGGTCGGATCGCCTTCGATCAGGTCGAGCAGGAGGCGCTCATAAGCGATACGCCGCCGATATTCGCTAAATGCGTTGCTGAGGCCGATATCGAGAGGGATCTCGCGGAGCCGGACGCCTTGGCGATCGAGGCCGGGCGTCTTGGCCATCATGTACAGGCTGATCGTCTCGTCCGGCTGAAGCCCGATGACCAGCTTGTTCGGCTTGGTCGTCGCGCCGCGCGAAGCGAAGATCGAGTACGGCACGTCCTTGAACTGGATGAAGATTTCGGTGTCGCGGCGCGGCATGTGCTTGCCGGTGCGCAGATAGAACGGAACGCCCTTCCACCGCCAATTGTCGACGTGGGCCTTGATGGCGACGAACGTCTCTGTCGTGCTGTCGCGGCCCAGCTCGTCGACATAGCCGGCGACCGGCGCACCATCGATTGCCCCGCGCGTGTACTGGCCGAGGACGATCGAGCTCTCGACGTCCGCAGACGTGATCGGGCGAAGCGCGCGAAGGACCTTTACCTTCTCGTCGCGCACCGACGTCGCGTCGAAATTTGTGGGCGGCTCCATCGCGACCAGCGAGAGCAACTGGAGCATATGGTTCTGGACCATGTCTCGCAGCGCGCCGGACGTATCGTAATAATCGCCGCGCCCTTCCAGCCCCACCGTCTCCGCCACGGTGATCTGGACGTGATCGATGTGCGCCGAATTCCAGATCGGCTCGAGCATGATGTTGGCGAAGCGGAGGGCGAGGAGGTTCTGGACCGTCTCCTTGCCCAGATAATGGTCGATGCGGAACGTGCGCTCTTCCGGGAATGCCGAAGCAACTGCGTCGTTGATCTCGCGGCTCGATTTGAGGTCGGTGCCGAGCGGCTTTTCGAGCGCCATGCGCACCGTGTCGCAGGACAGCCCGGCGGCCGCGAGGCCGTCGATGGTCGGCTTGAACAGCGAGGGCGCGGTCGAAAGGAAGATGGCGACGCCGGTGCACGGATCGCCGACCTTTTCCGCCAGGTTGGCGAAGCCCGCGGGGTCCTTGATGTCGAGCGGCACGTAATGGAGCCGCTCGAGGAAGCGCTTGGCGATGGACTCGTCGTAGAAGCCTTCGGGCAGATGCTCCTGCAGGGCCTCTCGCGCGCGTTCGCGAAATTCCTGATCGCCGAGGGCTGTCCGCGCCGTTCCGATGATCCTCAGCTGGGCGGGAAGCAGCCCGTCGGAGTCCAGCCCGTAGAGCGATGGAAGAAGCATCCGCCGCGAAAGGTCGCCGGTCGCTCCGAACAGAAGGAGAGTCGCAACTTCGTTAGCCACGCGGCCTCTTAACCGGTGGGAGCAGGAAGCGAAGCGGGATTTCGACGCGAGATGCCCAGCTGACCTCATTATGCGCCTGCCCCGGGAAATTACGGCTGATCCAGTTCACGCCCTGGCGGTACCCGCGACGGGCCACCACCCGGTCGACCCGTGTCTGATAGCGGGCGTAGAGCCGGTCCAGGGTTTCGCTGCCGTGATCGAAGTAGAGCTTGTGAGTGGCCGGCGACGGCAGTGCGGGAGCGATGTAGCGTTCGAACGCGGTCGAGACCGCTTCATACTCGCCTTCGCTCAGGTCCTCGCCTTCCGCAGGCAGGAACATCGGCCAATGGGTCGACATCATGCCTGCCCCGCCGAAGATGTTCGGATATTCGTCGATTGCGTAGAGCGAAATCAGGCCGCCCATCGAAGAGCCCATGATCGCGGTGTTGGCGCGGTCGGTGTTGACGCGAAACTGGCGGTCGATGCGCGGCTTCAACTCACGCGTGATGAACTTCAGGTAGCCGTCCGAAAGTGGATCGCCGCCGTAGAGGCCCCTCACCTGCTCCATATAGCGGGGCGGCAGATGCGCGAACGCCTTTGACGGCACATATTCTCGAAGCCGCTTCGGCGTGTTCCAGATGGCGACGACGATCGTCGGCCGGACCTTCCGCTCGCGGATCAGCCGGTCGAGCGTTTCGTCCAGCTTCCATTCCATCCCGCCATAGCCGGTCTCCGGATCGAACAGGTTCTGGCCGTCGTGCATGTAGAGCACGGCGTGGCGCGGTCCCTTGGGTGTGTAGCTGGACGGCAGCCACACCGTGACGCGACGCGGGTCGGCGTAGCGCGACTGAACCGTGCCGAGGTCGACAAGCCGTCCGGCGCTGATCTTCGCCGCGGCCGGAGCGGCCAGCGTCAGGAACAGCAGTGCGAGAAGCAGTCTCCGCATCAACGGCCCAGCGGAACAAAACGCACGGCAGCACCGCCGCCCTCGCCGAGCCGAAGCGCGAGGCGATCGGCGCCGGTCACGGTGCGCTGCTCGACGACCATGTCCTTCGCGTTCGTGCGGTAGTCCGCGGTATCCCCGTCGCGGTAGATCTCGGCTCGATATCGACCGCGCCCGAGGAAGCTGAGCGGGACGTCGAAGCGCCGCTCCTGCTCATCGCCCACGGCGCCGAGGAACCACATGCTTGTGCCCCTCGCCTTGCGCGCGATGACGGCAAGGTCGCCGACTTCACCGGCAAGCATGCGGGTGTCGTCCCAATCGACGGCGACATTCTTGATGAAGCCGAACGACTGCGGGTTCGCCTCGTAATTCTCGATGAAATCGGGCGCCATCTGGATCGGCGAATAGAGGACGACGTAGAGCGCGAGCTGCTTGGCCAGCGTAGACAGGATCTGCGTGTTGTTCTTACCCGTCAGGCTGACGATCCCGGGCGTGAAGTCCATCGGCCCCGACAGCATGCGCGTGAAGATCAGGTTCGCTTCATGCTCGGGTGGGTTCTTGGGCTCGCCCCAGGCGTTGTATTCCATGCCGCGCTGGCCCTCGCGGGCGATCCAGTTCGGATAGGTACGGCGCAGGCCCGTGTCCTTGACGGGCTCGTGCGGATTGACGGCGATCTGTCGCTTAGCCGCCTCGGTCACGACCTTCAGATGGTGGTTCACCATGACTTGGCCCTGGTGCCATTCGAAGTGGATCTTGCCGTCAGGCCCGAGCGCCTGGATGCCGCCTGCATCGGCGACATAGCCTGTCTTCACAGCGTGAATGCCAAGCCGCTGGTACAGGTCGAGCGCGGGACCCAGCTGCTTCTCGTAATTGGCGATGTTTCCGGCGGTCTCGTGGTGGCCGATGATCTGCACGCCCTTCGACCGGGCGTAGCGCGCGACTTCGGCCAGATCGAAGTCCGGGTAGGGCTCGGTGAAGCTGAACTCCGCCCCGTTGGCGAACCATTCATACGGGCCGTTCTTGTCCCAGCCCTTGTTCCAGCCTTCCACCAGGACGCCGCCGAAGCCGTTCTTTGCCGCGAAGTCGATCATTTGCTTGGCGTAGGCGGTCGTCGCGCCGTGCTTCGGTCCGGATTCCCAGGTCTTCCGGTCGAGGTGCATGTCCCACCAGATGCCGACGTAGCGCATCGGCTTCACCCAGCTAACGTCGCCGAGCTTGTTCGGCTCGTTGAGGTTCAGGATGATCTGCGCGGACTTGTAGAG
>JAEVYW010000248.1 GCA_023392555.1 Pseudomonadota bacterium
GTGCAGGCCATGCGTGCGTCCCCAACTGCGACCAAGGCGGCGCAGCCGGCCCAGCAGGCGCTGCGGTGCCCCAACGGCCGGCCCTATTTCAATTATCACGAGCCGCTTCGGGCGGGCGCGCTCACACTCTCGAGCCTGTTCGACGGTCGCGGTCGCGTTCAGCCGATCGGCAATGCCGAGACTCTCTCGTTTCAGCTGGGACCGCTTAACGGCCGCGTCGATCCGATCAGCGACAATCGCACCCAGATGATCCCGTGGCGCGGCTACTATTACGCTGTCGAGCGGCTGCATTATACGGGATCGAGTCCGGGCGCCGGCGGTGCCGGACACTGGAACCTGTTCCTGTTCAAATCCACCGACGGAAAGTCGCTGCAGCTGGTCCCGGGGCGCTCTCCCAACCGCGCCATGCTGTCGCCCGCGACGCTGGGTCCGGCGGGCCAGGCTTACGACGCGCACGTGATCGTCGATTACTGCTCCGGCCCATACGATCCGGCGCGGCCGGATAGCGGCATCACCTTCGTGATGACGTTCGAATGCACCGGGCTCCCGGGCCTGCCCAAGGGAGGAGGCGTCTGCCAGTCGACCAGTAACGACATCTCCGATCCCAATTCCTGGAGCAGGCCGCGGTCCGTCTTCACGACTTCCGACAACGACCACATCGTCGCCGGCTACCCGACAATGCTCTGGACCGGCCGAGCCGACAGCACCGTGATCTATGCCGCGGCCACGCGCGAACTCCCCTCTCCACAAGGCGCCAAGGAGACCACGCGTTACCTTCCGAGGCTCGTCAGCTACGTCAGCGGCCGGCCGACGGACATCGCCAGCGCGCCGCACATGATGAATTCCCAGCCGCTTGCGACCTGCGCCACGTCGTCGGCGCAAACCGCGTCATGGGACTGCAACAATCGGGTCGTTACCGACTGGAAAAAGGAAGGCGACGCTTATTACGTGGCGTTCGTCGGGGCGAACTACTTCGACGGGGTCCTGCCGCGCGCGACCGCGGATTTGAACGCCGACGTCCGCCGGACGCGCGAGGAGGTGGCGTCCAACGTGAAGTACATGCCGTTTGCCCAATATCGCGGGCGCGCAGCAAACAAGATTACCCAGAACCGTTGGGCTTTCTCGTTCGCGCGCGTCGTCGGAAGCCCATTCCAGGATTATACGTCAGCGAGGTCGCGCGCGACCTTCAGGGTTCAAGCGCCCATCTCCAACCGCGATTTCGCCGGCATCTCCAGTCCGGTTGTCAACGTCGTCGGCGGCCGGATGTACGTCTATTATTCGCTCTACGAGTACGACCGCGCGGGGAATCCTGTTGGCAAGGTCAAGCGCTCGCTCATCGTCGCGAGGCAGTAACAACGACAGCGCTCCCTCGCCGGTTGGGTGCTGTCCACCGTTCGGGAACAAAAATGATGGCCGCCAAGGCGACACTTTATCGAATGGTCCCTATGGCGTCGCGGCCAACGAACGCCTCGAGGCCGAAGGCTTCGAAGGCGACGATCGGATTCCCAGCTCGCGCGAGAAAGTCGATGCTTGCAAGGATAAGCACGAGCTCGCACGTGAACGCGCAATGGCCCAGCAGGGTTCTTCTTTCACGCCGGGGTCGGAGGCGAAGGGACGAAGCCCTTGCGGGCGTCGGCCCGGCCGAAGTGACGCTTGAGCGAAAGCGCCGGCCGCTCGATCGCGAACCACGAGAGCGCCGCTACGGCGATCGTAACCGCGCTGAACAGCAGGAAGCGGATCGGGCCGTCGGGAATGGGCGGCTGGCCCATCATCCGCGCGGTCTCGCTGACGCTGGCCGCGACGAAATTGTGGTACAGATAGATGCCGTAACTGATGCGGCCGACCCACACGACCGCACGGTTCGAAAGGACCGCGCCCGCCGTTCCCGAATAGCCGGCGTTCGCGCCGGAAACGATCGCGATCATCGGCAGCAGATAGGCGCTTGAGACCAGAGTTACCCGGAGTCCCGGTGAGGAGCACAGCAAATCGAGCAGCACGGCCACCGGCAAGGACCAGGCGAGCAGCCTGCCGCTTTTGATGGTCCCACCGTCGCGCTCGACGAGGGCAAGCAACGCCCCGCCCGCGAGTGCGTCCAGCTGGGCAATTGCAAGAATGGTGTAGAAATCGAGCGTCCCGCTGACCGTTACCGCGACGGCGGCCCGATAACCGATCGCCGCCAGGACAAGCGCGAGAAAGACAGGGCGGAGCGCCCTCACAGGAAGGAACAGCGCCGGGGCAGCACCAGATAGAATTGCTCCTCGACCGCCAGCGTCCACAGATGAGCCACCTCCGGCGGGGTCCAGCTTTGCTCGAGGAAGAACAGGATGTTGGATGCGAACAGCGCATGCCATGCGAAGGTCCGCGCAATGCCCTGTGCCCCCAGCAGAACGCTGGCGAACAGGGCCGCATAATAGATTGGCCAGATCCGCAGGATCCTTCGCGCGTAGAAATCGCGAAGCAGCCGCGGCCTCGAGATCGCAAGCTCCCGGGATCTGTCCCGCTCGCGAAGGAGGATCGAGGTCAGCAGGAATCCGCTGAGCACGAAGAACAGGCGAACGCCCAGCTCGCCAAGCTCGCTGTCGTAGCGCCAGAAATGCGTGAACAAGACCGCCAGGACCGCAAAGGCGCGGAGCGAATCCAGCTGCGGCCGATACCCTCCCAAACACTCGCCCCCACGGTTGCCTGACGGCTATAAGAGCGCTCGCCCCGCCTGTCGCGGGTGAGTTCAGACTGAGTAAATGCGCTGTCGGGTCAATGCCGCTGCATATCGCGGCTCCTGCCGCCTCTGATGAGATCTGTTTTGAAGACCCTGATTGCATTTGGATTTCTGGCTTTTGCCGCAACGTCTGCGGCTGCTCAGCCGGTCGCGAAGCCTGCGGAAACCATGGTTGAGCGAGCTGCCACGCTCGGACCCGGCGAATATGTCTGGCATCCGAAGGCGTCGTCGCCCGGCTCCTTGCTGCTGACGATCGACCTCACTGCGCAGCGGGTGATGGTCTATCGCGACGGCGCGCTCGTCGCGGCGTCGGCGATCTCGACCGGGAGCCTGGGACGGGAAACGCCGACGGGGGTGTTCACCATCCTCGAAAAAAAGGAGTTTCACCGCTCCACCACCTACGACAATGCGCCGATGCCCTTCATGCAGCGGCTGACCACGAAGGGGATCGCGATCCACGCCGGAGACCTCCCCGGCTATCCTGCGTCGCACGGCTGCATCCGCCTGCCCAATGAATTCGCCAAGAAGCTCTACGGCATCACCTCCGTCGGCACTCAGGTGATGATCACGGACGACCATGAGATCGCTGAGCGCAAGCGGGTTGCCGACGAGTTCCAGCGCGTGAAGGACGACTACGCCCGCACCGTGACGGAGCAGCAGGCCGCCGCCGACCGAGTCCTCATCAACTATGCCCGGGCCAGGGCGGAGCATGAGAGGGTGCTTCGGGAGCACGAGGCCGCCATCGCCAGGTACAAAGCGCAAGTCGCCGCGGCAAAGTAAGCATTGCTTGGGTCGCGGTGCGGCCGTCTATCTTCCGGAGGCGTGCGCGGCGCCTTCGCCTGCGCAGTCGTTGCACGTGACGCTCTGCGCCGTCGCCGCAGCAGCAGATGGATGACTGAGGCGGAAGAACCGATCGAAGTCGGCCTGTTTGACGAAGTCGCTGACGGTCGACTGGAAACCCGCCAACCTCGCCCCCTGGTCCCTCGCGGCGACGGAAGCTTGCCCGGCGGGTCCGATGTCGTCGCTCAGCGCCAGGGCGAGATCGTTCGCATTGAACCCCTTTTCGGCGGAAAGCTGGCGATAGATCTGCACGGCCACATGGTCGGAGTAACGAGCGAAATACTGGTTCACTGCGCGCTCGTAATCGCCCTGCTGAGCATTGTCCGATGAGCGCGCCGCCAGGATCTGGATGATCCCAAGCAGGCTTTTGCCGCGTTCTGACGCCTCCTGAGGCAAGGGAGCGACCGGGGCCTCGTCAGTCGGAATATCTCGCGCTTGGAGCAGCGCGGTGGCGCGAAGCAGGCGCGGGTCCGCTTCGACCCCCGTATACTTTGCTGTGAAGGCGGCGGGCGTCCCCCACCATTGCGGCCAGCGGTAGAAGATGTGCCTGCCGACGACCGCGTTCTTGGCGATGCTGCTCGCCCAATAAGGCACGACATAATCGGCGTGATAATGGGTGGCGTAACCGACGGACTTGAACACGGACCCGCGAAGCGCAGCCGCCGCAATCGCTCGCGCGGTCTTCCATCCGGCAATGTCCGGAATCCTGTTCATCGACCCGTCGCAGGTGAAGGAGAACTGGCAGCCGGTGCTCTGCGTCGATCCCTGGTAGATCACCCCGCAAACCGAATGAACGAAGGCCGGGTGCCGGACGCGGTTGAGTACCACCTGCGCGACTGCGCGACGGCCGTCGAGCGGCTCATCGCCTGCCTCGTAGTAAATTGCAGTGGCGAGGCATTGGATGGCGCGTTCCATGGATGCGCGGTCGCCGCTCATCCTGAAAGGCGCCGCCGGCGGGTTGGGATCGGTCGAAAACGGGATCGCGCGATTGACCTTTTCCGCTTCGTCCGGCGCGATGTCGCGCAACAGCAACGGTGGCGGCACCGGAGCGGCGAGAGCCACGGGCCGGGCCGCGCGCTCGACGGTCGGAAGTGCGCTGGTCTGGGAGCTGATCGCGGCGATCGCGGCGAGGAACGAGCCGATGATCGCGTTCGAAGCCGCTGCACCGCGGATGTGCTCGATCGGCAATCCGGTGACGAGCTGCTCGTGCATCATTGCTTCGACCTATGCCCCCGGCCCCAGACGTAGGTCGCATTCGCGTCGCTCGGAACCGCAGCCCCGCGCGAATCCTGGGCCGGCTCGAACCGCGCCCGCTGCTCCAGCAGGCGGCACGTCAGGGCATCCAGCTTTGCATTGCCGCTCGTTCGCACGACCGAACAGTTCGAGACGCGTCCTTCTCGCCCGACGGTGAACTGCGCGACGACGGAGCCGCGATACTGCCCGTGCTTGTTGTCGCGGTCAGAGGGCGCGCCGCTGACCAGCCGCGGCGGCCTGGTCGCATCCGCTCGCGGCGGCGGAGCGGGTGGGGCGCTTGCCCTCACCTGCGGCGGCGCGACCGGGGCAGGGGCAGCAATGGTCTGCGCTTGCGCCACCTGCACCACCGGCGGCGACGGCGACGGTGCCGGATTGGCAGGCGCGGGCGCCTGTGTCGCAGCCACGGGCACCTGCGCCGGGGCCGGAGCCGCCGCGGGATTGGCGCCTGGTGGAATTGCCGTGCTTGCAGCAGCCGACGCCGGAACATCGGCGGCGATTTCCCCCTCGGTCCCCAGCCATCCGCTCAGGCTGGCGGAGGCAGCTCGCGCATCGCCGGCTGCGGCGGCTTTCTCCTCCGGGCTGAGTTCCTCCGAAGCCGGCGGAACTGCGGCATTCGCGGCAGGGAGCGCTGCCAGACGCGGCGCAGCGATGTTCGCCGGCTGCGCCGCTTTGAAGCTTTGGCTGCGATTGGATGGGCCGGCACGCGGCGAGTCCTGCTGCCACGAAGCGAACAGGACTGCGCTCAATCCTAGGGTGACGGCCGCTCCGACGGCCCAGGTCTTGGCCGGGGTTCGACGAAGCCAGGGCACATGATCCACGTCCGCGGCAGCTTCGGCGTAACGATCGTCGTCCGCCTCGTGCCGCGCCGGCCAGGCACTCTGCTCCGCTCGCACGGGCTCGTCGTGAACCGGTGCCGGCCGGACGTCCGGCGCGCCTCTCGTCCTGCTCCACCGTTCCGGCGCCGGGCGAACCAGCGAGTCGGAGAAGTGATCGGATCGTGATCCGGGCGTCCAGACCGGCGCATCGGACGCGATCCCCAGCGACTCGTCGTGCGCGCGCCTTTTCACCGGATCGCTCAACGTGGCGTGGGCGGATTTGATCTCGCTCAGGCGCTGGCGCCAGCTGCCCCGCCGCAGACCGATGCGATAGCCCTTGTGATTGACCAGCAGGTCGAACTGATTCTCGATTTCCTCGTCGCTTGCGTCCGGCGTCAGGCCCATGACGTCATACGCACTCGCAAGTCCGAGCAACCAGTCCATGGAGAACCCCGCGCGTCGAAAAAGGCATGAGTTACAACAGCTTGAACTCCGGCATATACCCATTAACCGCGCGGGTCGAATCAATATTAAAAGGACTTTAACGGCCTACTGGGCGCCATCATCGGTACGATCCGGCGCCCGGCTCGTCGCTGGAATCCTCAGTCGTCATCGTCTCGATCGCGGTGCCGGCGATGATGCCGCCAGCGGTCGTCCCGATCGCGGTCTGAGCGACGGTGGTGGCGCCACCGGCGGTCGTAGCGATAGCCGTAATAGCGATAATCGTCGTAGTCGTAGTATCTCGGCGCATAGCGGTATCGGTAAGTCCGCACCCGGTACGGATAATAGCCATAGGGCTGGTAATATCCGTATGCGGGATAGCCGTAGCCGTATGCTTGATAGCCATAGCCGTACCCCGGATAGCCATATCCGCCGAGGACTATGGTGACGGCCGGGCGAGAGGCCCGGTGATAGTAGCTATGGTGGTGCCTGTAGGTGCGTTCGTGCGCGGCGGCCGGCATTGCCACGACCGTGGTTGCAACCGCGGCGGCGGTAGCGAGGATGGGGCCTCGAAGCATATTTGCCTCCTTCCCCACCGCCTAGGCAAATGAGGCGCCGACTCACCTGAATTGCGACTGAATTACCGTGTCGCTGCGGTTCTGAAGCGATCGAGCCGCGTTCGGCCCGGCGTGCAAGGTGGTACGGCTGAAGAGAGCGACGCAACAAAGTGACCGCTTCCGACCCATTGCGGACATTACTTCGACAAGGCGCGCTTCGCCCCGAACGCGATGAAGACACCGCCAGTCACTCGGTCCAAGCC
>JAEVYW010000275.1 GCA_023392555.1 Pseudomonadota bacterium
GTCTGGACGCCCGCCACGAGTGACCGCCCGCGTCGACGCCGTACTCGGCGATCCGTTCGCACCCCGCAGCTTCAGCCTCATCGCCATTCACAAGCACGGCCTCCGTCACGAATTCCGGCAGGAAGCGATCGACGAGGCGCATCGCGTCGCCAAGCGGCCCTTGGGCGAGCGCGAGGACCTGACGCATCTGCCGATCGTCGCCATCGACCCGGCCGACGCGCGCGATCATGACGACGCGATCTGGGCCGCGCCCGATGACAGCGACGACAACAAGGGCGGATGGAAGGCGATCGTCGCCATCGCCGATGTCAGTTTCTACGTCCGTCCTGGTTCCGAGCTCGACAAGGAAGCGCGGGCCCGCGGCAATAGCGTCTATTTCCCCGACCGCGTCGTGCCGATGCTTCCGGAGGAATTGTCCGCCGACATCTGCTCGCTGAAGGCGGGGCAGGCCCGGGCGGCAATGGCCTGCCATCTCCGCATCGCTCCAGACGGCACCCTCAAAAGCTGGCGTTTTACGCGTGCCAAGATTTGTGTCGCGGCAAACATTGCATACGAAGACGCGCAGGCGGCGATCGATGCGGCGGGCGAGGAACGGGTCGAAGTCAGCTCCCCGACCTGCGCGATGCCGGATGTCGAAGGGCCGGTGCCGGCCGAGCTGGTAGAGACCGCGCTGAAGCCGCTGTGGGGCGCATGGCGCGCGTTGCTAGCCGCCCGCAACAAGCGCGAATCGCTCGAGCTCGATCTTCCCGAGCGCCGCGTCATGCTCGACGAAAAGGGCCGCATCACCTCGATCGCCGCTCGCGACCGGCTCGACGCGCATCGCCTCGTCGAGGACTTCATGATCGCCGCCAACGTCGCCGCCGCTCGCGCGATGGAGGCGAAGAAGGGTCCGGTCATGTACCGGATCCACGAGGCCCCGGGCCGCGAGAAGCTCGTGGCGCTGAAGGACTATCTCGCGACCTTCGACCTCGAATTCGCGCTCGGCCAGGTGGTGAAGCCGAGCACGTTCAACCGCATCATCGAGCGCGTTGGCGATAACAGCGGCCGCGAAGAGATCATGGAGCAGCTGCTGCGTACGCAGATGCAGGCGCGCTACGGTCCTGAGCGGCTCGGGCACTTCGGGCTCGCGCTCGCGACCTACGCGCACTTCACCTCACCGATCCGCCGCTACGCCGACCTTCTCGTTCACCGCGCGCTCGTCAGCGCCTACAAGCTCGGCGACGGCGGACTTCCGCAGGGCGAGGAAGAGCGCTTTGTGGAAATCGGCGAGAAGATCTCGATGCTCGAACGCCGCGCGATGGAAGCGGAGCGCGAGACGATCGACCGCTATGTCGCGGCCTACCTTTCCGACCAGGTCGGCCAGCTCGTGAAGTGCCGCATCACCGGCGTCCAGCCGTTCGGCTTCTTCGCCACCGTCGAGGATCTCGGCGGCGACGGGCTCGTCCTCGCGCAGACGCTGGGCCAGGAATATTTCCGCTACGACGAAGCTGCGCGGCAGCTTGTCGGCGACGAAAGCGGCGACACCTATCGCGTCGGGCAGCGGCTCACCCTTCGCCTTGCCGAAGCCAATCCGGTGAGCGGTTCGCTCCGCTTCGAGCTTCCCGAAGGAAGCTATGGCGGGCCGCGTCCTGGCCAGCAGCGCCGGGACCGCGTTCGCACCCAGGGACGAAGGGGACGGCCGGCCAACATCCGGCACAATTCCCGCCGCCGCTAAAAACAGCTATGAGCCTCCCGGGCAAACAGGGGGCTGTATGCGTAGTGTGTTGCGTTGGGTCGGCTATTTCGCCGGATTTTTGGTGTTGCTTGTCGTTGCCGCCCTTGCGTTCGTCTGGTTCGTTTCGAGCAATGCGCTGACGTCGCGCGCCGATGCTCACACCGAGACGCTGACCGCAGCGACCCCTGCACAGATCGCCGATGGACCGCGTCAGCTGAAGATCCTCGGCTGCGTCTCCTGTCACGGAGAGGGACTGCGCGGAAAGCTGTTCTTCGACGAACCCAACGTCGCCAAGCTCTACGCTCCGAACCTCACCCTGGTAGCGGCTCAAGCGGACGATCAACGGCTTGCGCAGGCGATCCGGCAGGGCGTCGGCCATGACGGTCGCAGCCTGTTCGTCATGCCGTCGGCGCAATATTCGCGGCTTACCGACGGCGAGATTGCGGCGCTCGTGCACGCCATCCGCCAGCAGCCGCGCGGCGGAACCCAGACCCCGGCGATCTCGGTCGGCCCGCTCGGCCGGATCGGCATCGCCACCGGCAAGTTCAAGATGCAGCCCGACCTCGTCGCCGAATATGCCGAGCGGCTTCCCGCAGACCTCGGACCGAAGTTCGCTCAAGGCCGCCATCTCGCGATGACCAATTGCGCGGAGTGCCATGGATCAACGCTCGGCGGCGGCGAGCCCAAGCCGGAACTCAAGGCGCCCGACCTGTCGATCGTCGGCGCCTACGATCTCCCGCAGTTCACGCGCCTGATGCGAACCGGCGTTCCGGCAAGCGGCAAGAAGCTGGAGCTGATGGACGAGATCGCCCGCAACGACCTCGCCCATTACAACGATGCCGAGATCGCGGCGCTTTACGCTTACCTCCGCGAGCGTGCTCAGAAGGCGCCCTGACGCAGCAATCGCAACCTTTGACAGGCCGGTGGATTGGAGGGTGAGCGGAAAGGGACCTCCAATGGCCTACAAGATAGCGATCATCGTCGGCAGCCTGCGCGAAGGCAGCGTCAATCGAAAGGTCGCGCGCTCGATCTGCGCGCTTCGCAACGACAATCTCGATTGCACCATGATCGAGATCGGCGACCTGCCGCTCTACAATCAGGATTCGGACGCCAACCCGCCCGAACAATATGTCCGCTTCCGCGAGCAGATCGCTCAGGCGGACGGCGTTTTGTTCGTCAGCCCCGAATATAATCGCGGCATTCCCGGCGTGCTCAAGAATGCGATCGACGTCGGCTCGCGGCCCTATGGCGCAAGCGTGTTCGACAAGAAGCCTGCGGCGATCGTCACCGCCTCACCGGGCGCCATTGGCGGGTTCGGCGCGAACCACCAGATCCGCCAGGCCTGCGTGTTCCTCAACATGCCGGTGATGCAGCAGCCCGAAGCCTATCTCGGCCATGTCACGGACGACTCGTTCGACGGCGACGGCTGCCTGAAGGATGGGCCGTTGAAGGATCTGATCACCAAGCTCGCACACGCGTTCCACGACTGGGTCGATATGATCCATCGCTCGCGGCAGTTGCTCGCCGAGGATGCGGCACACGAGAGGGCGAAGCAGCCGGCCTAGGTGACCGCCTGCCGCTCGAGGAAGCGCGGCTGGTCCCACTCGCGGGTTCCGAGGATTGCGCCGAGCGTATCGGCGGAGCGCCACGCATCCTCGAAGCTGTTGTAAAGCGGAGCAAAGCCGAAGCGCATCAGGTTGGGCGGCCTGAAATCGCCGATAACGCCGCGCGCGATCAGCGCCTGCACGACCGCATAGCCTTGAGGATGGGCGAAGCAGACGTGGCTGCCGCGTGCGGTGGGATCTCGAGGGCTGGCGAGGGCGACTTCGCCGCCGCAGCGCTCTTCCACCGTGTCAATGAAGACCTGCGTCAGTGCCTCCGCTTTCTCTTCGATGGCGGACAGCGGCACATCGGCGAACGTGTCGAGCCCACAGTCGAGTGCGACGAGCCCGAGGATGGATGGCGTGCCCGTCAGGAATCGGCGGATATCGCCTACCGGCTCATAGCTTCCGGCGAAGGCGAACGGATCGGCGTGACCCATCCACCCGCTGATGGGTGAACGCAGCTTCTTCTGAAGCCGCTCCGCAACATAGAGGAAGGCGGGCGCTCCCGGTCCGCCGTTGAGATATTTGTACCCGCACCCGACGGCGAGATCGCAGCCGCTGCCGTTGAGGTCGACGGCGATCGCCCCCGCGCTGTGCGACAGGTCCCACAAGGTCAGCGCTCTGGCTTCGTGTGCCGCCGCGTTGAGGGCCGCCATGTCGTGCCGCGCGCCGCTGCGATAATCGATGTGCGTCAGCATCAGCACTGCCGTGTCGCTGCCGATCGAGGATGCTAGGCGGTCGCCTGGAACTGCGCGGACCTCAATGCCGGGCATCAGATCGGCAAGACCCTGCGCTACGTAGAGGTCGGTCGGGAAGCTGCCTTCTTCTGCCAGGATCACCTTGCGGTCCGGCCGCGCGGCGAGAGCAGCGCCAAGCAGCTTGTACAGGCAGACCGAGGTCGAATCCGCGATCAGCAGCTCGCCTGGCGCAGCGCCGACAATCGGCGCGAGCTTCGCTGCGATGCGCGTCGGCCAGTCGATCCAGCCGTGCTTGTTCCAGCTGGTGATGAGGTCGTCGCCCCACTGCCGCTCGACGACTTCCGCCAGCCTCGCCGACGTCGCCTTCGGCATCGCCCCCAGCGAGTTGCCGTCGAGGTAGATGACACCTTCCGGCAGCTTAAACCGCTCTCGCGCCGACCGAAGCGGGTCGGCGGCATCGAGCTTGCGAGCCTCCTCGAGCGTCACAGCTTCGGCAGCGTCACTCCGCGCTGGCCCATATATTTGCCCGCGCGGTCGGCGTAGCTGACCTCGCACGGTTCATTGCCCTGAAGGAACAGGAACTGGCACGCGCCTTCGTTGGCATAGACCTTGGCGGGCAGTGGCGTGGTGTTGGAGAATTCCAGCGTCACATGGCCTTCCCAGCCGGGCTCCAGTGGCGTGACGTTCACAATAATCCCGCACCGCGCATAGGTCGATTTGCCCAGGCAGATGACGAGGACGTCGCGCGGTACGCGAAAATACTCGACCGTCCGCGCCAGCGCGAAGCTGTTGGGCGGGATGATGCAGCAGTCGGTCTGGCGGTCGACGAAGCTGTTCGACGCGAAGTCCTTCGGATCGACGACCGCATTGTCGACATTGGTGAAGATCTTGAACTCGTCCGCAACGCGAGCGTCATAACCGTAGGAGCTAAGCCCGTAGCTGATGCAATTCTCTCGCCGCTGCGCCTCGACGAACGGCTCGATCATGGCGTGATTGAGCGCTTGCTCGCGAATCCAGCGGTCGGACAGAATGGCCATGGGATGGTGGCGTAAAGGCCACGCTTTTCGCCATCAATCGCCGCGGCCCTTTTTCTGTGGATGCCGAACACGCGGAAAAACGAAGCGGCGGGTGAGGGACGTAGCGATGGAACTCACAAACTATCCACAGGCGCGTCGCTTGTGCTACCTTTGTTCTCGTATGAACCGAGCCCGGGTGGGGCCACAAGACACGCATGGCTGAAGTAATCCGTATCTCCGAAGCTGCCGAGCCGGCGGCAAGTGCATCGCTCCCGCAGAACGTCGAGGCGGAGGCCGCGCTGCTTGGCGCTCTGATGATCGACAACCGGCTGGTCGAGGACGTTCAGCTCAAGCTGAAGCCGCATCATTTCTTCGAGCCGCTCCACGGCCGTATCTACGAAGCCATCCTCAAGCTCACCGATCGCGCGATGGTCGCAAACCCGGTGACGCTCCGCCCGAACTTCGAAGCGGACGAATCGATGAAGGAGGTCGGCGGTCCCGCCTACCTCGCGCAACTCACCGGGTCGGGCGCGGCAATCATCGGCGCGAAGGATTTCGCATCGCAGATCTACGACCTCGCCTTGCTCCGGGCGCTCATCGGCGTTGGGCGCGATCTTGTCGAAGGCGCGCTCGACACCAGCGAGGACGTCGCTCCGCTCGAGCAGATCGAAAAGGCCGAGACCGAACTTTACCGCGTGGCCGAAGAGGGCGGTGCGGAAGGCAAGGCCAAGTCGTTCGGCCAGGCCGCGATCGAATCGATCCGCAATGCGGAGGCAGCGCTCAACCGCGGCGGCGGACTGACGGGTATCACCACAGGGTTCGAGGGCCTGAACTCGCGCATCGGCGGTCTCCAGCGCTCCGACCTCATCATCGTCGCGGGACGTCCGGGCATGGGCAAGTCGGCGCTCGCAACCAACATGGCGTTCAGCGCGGCCGAGCGATTCCTGCAGGACCAGGCGGACGGTATCGACGCCAAGGCTTCGGCCGGCGCTCCGATCGCAATCTTCAGCCTCGAAATGTCGAGCGAGCAGCTGGTCACCCGCGTCTTGTCAGAGCAGGCGCGCGTCACCGCCGAGCAGATCCGTACCGGTAACATCGGGCGCAACGAGTTCAGCAGCTTCGCCCGCACCGCGGATCGCCTGCATAACCTGCCTTTCTACATCGACGATACGCCGGGCCTGACCATCGCCGCGCTCCGCACTCGTGCCCGCCGCCTGAAGCGGCAGAAGGGCATCGGCATGGTCGTCGTCGACTATCTCCAGCTGCTGTCAGGCAGCAGCAAATCGGGCGGCGACAACCGCGTTCAGGAAATCTCGGAGATCAGCCGCGGCCTGAAGCAGCTCGCCAAGGAACTGGACGTTCCGGTGATCGCGCTGTCGCAGCTCAGCCGTGCGGTCGAACAGCGTGAGGACAAGCGTCCGCAGCTCGCCGACCTTCGTGAATCAGGCTCGATCGAGCAGGACGCCGACATCGTCATGTTCGTCTATCGCGAGGACTATTACCTCAAGGCGCACGAGCCAAAGCACCCGATCCCGGGCGACCCGCCGGAAGCGTTCACGGCGTTCGACGAGTGGGACCAGAAGTATCGTCAGATCGAAGGCATGGCCGAGCTGATCGTTGCCAAGAACCGTCACGGCGCCACGGGCAAGGAACGGCTGCGCTTCGAGGGCCGCTTCACCAAGTTCAGCGATCCGGCCGACGAGGGCCGGATGCCGGAGTTGCGCGGCGGCTAATTACGGGCCGACGTCGTTGCCGAAGTCGGTGTCGCTGCGCACCCGCGGGGGCTGCTTAACGTAGCCGAGGCCGTAAGCGATCAGCGCGTCCCAGTCGTAGATGTCGTCGACCAGCCTGACCTGACCATTGTCGAGGAAGGCCGTGCGGTACATCAGGCGCACCGGAACTTCCTTCTTCAGCTTCACGAAGCCTTCTTCCTCAGGCTCCATCAGCTTCTCCTGGAACTGGTCGATCACGCCGTCGTCCGACGCGAGCAGCATCGCGAAATCGAGCGCGTTGTGAACGCGGACGCAACCATGACTGCGATGCCGCTCGGGTGCGGTAAATAGCGCCTTGGCCGGTGTGTCGTGCAGGTAGATGGCCTGGTCGTTCTTCATGTCGAACTTGACCTGGCCGAGCGAGTTCTTCGGGCCAGGAAGCTGCACCATGCGGCCGTCGCGCATCTCGATGCCCTGCTCGGCAAGGTAGGCTGGGCTCTTCTTCGAAATCTCGTCCTTCACGATCGAATCCGGCACGCGCCAGTACGGATTGGCGACCAGCTGTACGATCGGAGAGCCTAACTCCGGAGTTTTCCAGTCGGGCTTCCCGACGACCACATTACGCCGGTCGCGT
>JAEVYW010000313.1 GCA_023392555.1 Pseudomonadota bacterium
CGCACGGGATCAGCGTAAGCGCGGCGTTCTTCGCGCCCGAAATGGGGATGTCGCCCTTGAGCGTCGCGCCGCCCTTGATCCAGATGCTGTCCATCGCCGCGCTTTAGCGCGAAGCGGCGGACTCGCAAGCGACGGTGAGGATCAGGCCTTTTCCAGCGTGCACTGCAGCGGTTGCTGGTTTTCCCGCGGGAAGTCGATGACCTGGCTGACCTTGGTCTCGGCCACTTCGTAAGTGAACACGCCGCACACCGCGACGCCCTGCTGGTGGACCTGGAGCATGACGCGGGTCGCGTCCTCGATGCTCATCGAGAAGAATTGCTGGAGGACCAGGACGACGAACTCCATCGGAGTGTAGTCGTCATTGAGCATCAGCACCTTGTAGTTGGACGGTTTCTTGGTGCGGGGGCGCGTGCGCGTTTGGACGCCGGTCTCGATCTCTTCGATCCCGCCGCCGCGTCCCGGCTCGTCACCCATGGTCCAACGAATGCTCATGCCCCTCTAAAATATGGCAAGCGCTCAACGCCGCAAGGCGGGATTATGCGCACTTGTCGCAAAAAAAGACGGCCGCCCGGGGAGAGAGGTGGGCGGCCGTCTGCGTTACCTGATCAGGAGGGGAGAGACGTCAGGCAACGATCTGGTTGATGCGCTCGGCGTTCAGCGTCGCGCGGGTCGACAGCGGCTGGAAAGCCTCGCCGGCCAGCTTGACGAACGATTCGGTCAGGCGCGAGCTCTCCGCGACGAAGCGGTCGAACTGAGCGCGGGCATATTCGCCCTGGAGCTGCATGAGCTCGGTCGGCGACTTGACCTCGGCGAAAGCGCGCACTGCGTCGGCAGCCTGCTCAACGCCTTCACGGCTGGTCTCAACGACGTCCTGGCCGAGCGAGCGAGCGCCTTCGACGGCGATCTTGCCGGCGTCAACGATGGCTTCGACATTGGCGCGGCTCAGTTCGGCGAAGTCTTCGATCGCCTTCTGCGAGCGGCGGACGGCGTCCTGACCACGCTCACCGGCGTCGTTGAAGAAAGCCGAGAAGGGCGCTGCAGTCGGGGTGGCGCCGAAGTTGGCGAACCAATTGGTGTTGCTGTTCACGTCGATGTTCCTTTCATTGACGGCCGGACGGGCAGCAGCGGCAGCCTTGCGGCTGGTGCGGCGCGGCTTTGCGCGACGGGTCGTCTTCTTGGCAGTAGCGGCGCGGGCGGCCTTTGCCGTACGCCGGGTGGAACGCGTGGCGGCCGCAGTCGCACGCTTCGAAGTCTTGACGGTGGTGGCAGTCGCCTCCTTGGCGGCTTCGCCGGCAGCCTCGGTCGCGGAAATCGCAACGTCTGCAGCAGCGTCGATTGCCTTGGTGGTTTCGTCAGCCATTTGAAAAATACCTCCGTTTGTGCGGTGCAACATAATATGGTGCATTGCACCTTTCAAGAATATTTTTTGTGCAGTGCAACAACTCATCGGAAATGCGGGGCGCTTGACGCTCACGCCCTGACCGAACAAGAGCGGACATGGTTCTAGTCGACGCCGACCACCCGACCCGCCGCCGCCGCGGCCTCCTGATCGTCCTCTCTTCCCCCTCCGGTGCCGGGAAATCGACGATCAGCCGCATGCTTCTGGAAACCGACGACAACATCACGATGTCGATCAGCGCGACGACACGACCCATGCGCCCCGGGGAGCAGGCCGACGTCGACTATCACTTCGTCGATACGGCCGAGTTCGAGCGGCTGATCGAGGAGGATGAGTTCGCCGAGTGGGCCTATGTCTTCGACCACATGTACGGAAGCCCGAAGGAGCCGATCAAGGAAGCGCTCCGCGAGGGCCGGGACACCTTGTTCGACATCGACTGGCAGGGCACCCAGCAGCTGGAATATGCCTTCCGGACCGACCTCGTCCTGATCTTCATCCTGCCGCCTTCGATGAAGGAACTGGAACGCCGCCTTCACGAGCGCGGGACCGACAGCGAGGAGATCATCGCCGGTCGGATGCGCCGAGCTGCGGGCGAGATCGGCCACTGGGCCGAGTACAATTACGTGCTGATCAACGACGACATGGAAAAGTGCCTGGCCGACGTGAAGGCGATCATCGCCGCGGAGCGTCTCCGCCGCGAGCGCCAGCCCTATCTGCTGAACTTCGTCCGGGAATTGGTCGCTCGGCCTAACAACTGAGCAGATCGAGGAAGCGCGCCGCGGCCATGAAGTCCGCGCGGCGGTTTTCGAGCGCGGTCTCCGCCTCTTCGTCAGCACCCCACTGCTCGAGCTGCCACCGATCGTCGATGCTGACTGCTTCCCACGCCTTATCGGGCGTGAAGCCACCTTCCAGCACCGCAAGCGCAGCGATCAACGAACCGCCGGTCGTGACCAGCGGCGACAGCCCAGCAAGCTGAAACGGCTCGAGCGCGGCGACGGCATGCGACAGGCGATCGATCGTCGCTTGCGGCTGCTGGACGTGGGTAATGCCTGAAGTGGTCGCGAAATCCACGTCGAAGCGCCGCCGCGCCCAGCTCAGCAGGGCGTCCCATTGCTCGGCCTGCCGCTCAACGAGCTTCTGAGGCGTATCTGCCCGGTAGCAGGCGAGGTCGGCCTCCGCATATTTCGCGAGGCCGGCGGCGAACGTGCCCTTGTCAGGTGCGACGCGGTCGATCGCCGCATTGGCTAGTCCGGTCAGCGGCATTGCCCGAGGGTCTACGCGGTCCTCAACCGCCGACCATTCATCCGCGATGGCCTTCGCCAGCGCTTCGGTCGGGAGGACCAGCAGCTCGCGCGCAGGAGTTCGGATCGGCCGCCCATCAAGCTCGACCGACCAGCCGCCCGCTCCGGCGACGGCGGCGACGTCCTTCCAGAATCGCTTCACCTGTCCTGCTGCTCCCAACGCTTCTTGAGCATGCGCGGAGCGAACAACGCATCGATCGCACCGATCGCCGAGACAATCGCGCCGACGAGAGGCCAGCCGCCTTCGCGAACGAGGTCGGTGTAGCCGATGGCAATCCCCAGCATGAACGTCGCCAGCCCGATGAGCCGGAGCAACATGAACATCTGGAAGCGGCGGCGCCAAAGGTCGTCGTCAGCCACAGTGCCTCGCCTCGATGGCTGGGATGAAGCGCAAGACCTCGACGGGCGTATCGGCCACGCCCACCGCGCCGGCGGCCAACATCTCTTCGGTGTCGTGGTAACCCCATCCCGCGCCAATAGCCGTAGCGCCGGCATTGACCGCCATGCCCATGTCGAAGGCGGTGTCGCCGATGACGATGGTGGTCTCGGGCGAAGCGCCGGCGTCCGCCATGGCCTGCAGGACCATCGATGGATTGGGCTTTGACGGATGCCGATCGGCCGTTTGCAGCGACATGAAGCGACCGAGATAATCGTGGCACTCGAGGCATAGCTGAAGGCCACGATCGGACTTGCCGGTTGCTACCGCGAGCAGCCAGCCGTCGGCTTCGAGCGCATCGAGCAGTTCGGGGATTCCGTCGAACAAGGGCTCCTCGATGCGGCCCTCGCGGCGCGCGAGCTGGAAATGCCCCTTGTAGCTTTCCGCCACCGCAATGTGGCGCCCGATATCCTCTCCGGGGAGCAAGGCCGCGATCGCCTCGACCAGGCTCAACCCGATGACCTTGCGGCTCTGCTCAACCGGAGGCGCTTCCAGTTGATGCTCGTCGAACGCGTCACTCAGCGCGCGATGGATGTTCGCGCCGCTGTCGACGAGGGTTCCGTCGCAATCGAAGACTGCGAGCTTGTTCACTTGCGGCCCTTGCCCTTCGGAGCGCTACTGCCACGCGAGCGCCGCTCCCCACGCCGTTCGCGGCGGCGGGTCTTAGCTTGGGCGGCGACCTTGCGGCGCTTTGCCTCGGGCGACGGCGGCGGATTGTCCATCGGCATGAAGTCGCCCGCCATGGTTTCGAACCCGAGCATCGTAAGGCTTTCGGCAAAATGCGGCGGCAGGTCGGCCGTCACGTCGATCTTGCCGCCCGCCGGGGCGTCAATCCGAAGGCGACGCGCATGAAGGTGAAGCTTGCGGCTGATCCCGCCTGTCAGGAAGGCGTCCGGCCCGCCATATTTGGCGTCGCCGACGATGGGATGGCCGATCGCCGCCATGTGCACGCGAAGCTGGTGGGTACGGCCGGTCAGCGGCTGAAGCTCGACCCAGGCGGCGCGGTTGCCCGCCCGGTCGATCACGCGCCAGCGAGTCCTCGACGGAAGGCCCTGCACCGGGTCAACGTACATCTTCTCGCCCCCCGTTCCCGGCTGCTTGGCGAGCGGGGCGTCGATTTCGCCCTCCTCGCCCGAGATGTCCCCGGTGACCAAGGCCCAGTAGATTTTCTTCGCCGTCCGCCCGGAAAACGCCTTCGAGAACTGGTTCGCAGCCCGGGCTGAGCGAGCGACGAGCAGCGCACCCGACGTGTCCTTGTCGAGCCGATGCACCAGCTTGGGCCGGTTTCCGTCATCGTCGGCCAGCCCGTCGAGCAGGCGGTCGAGATGCTGGGTGGTCTTGGTCCCGCCCTGCGTCGCGAGGCCCGGCGGCTTGTTGAGGACGAAGCTGTTCGCGTCGCGATGAATCACCATCTCGCGCACCAGCTCTTCTTCCTCGGGCGTCAGCGGCTCGCGCGGTTTCTGCGGGCGCGGCCCGCGAGCACCTTCGGGCTCGCTCGGTGGAACCTGGATGGTCTGCCCGGCTTCGAGGCGGTCGCCCGGCGTCGCGCGCTTGCCGTCCACGCGAAGCTGACCGGTCCGCGCCCAACGCGACACGACGTTGAACGTCGCCGCCGGGAGGTTGCGCTTGAACCAGCGGTCGAGGCGGATGCCGTCATCGTCCTCGCTGACTTTGAAGGTACGCGCTTCGCTCATGCGGCGGCGCTTAGCCGCCTGTGCTCCAATAGTCGAACGTGCGCCGCTGGATCTTGCGGATCAATTTCGCCGCTTGCGGCCCCTCCCACTGACCCTTGTAGGCGTGCGCCTTGGCTCCAGAGATCCACCAGCCCTGCCCCGGCAGGCGGTCCGATTGCCGCACGACCAGCACCGCAAGTTCAGGCTCGCCCCGTTCCTCCGCCTCGTCGTCGACGAAGGCGAGCACCTTGCATAAGGCGCGCATCTTCGGCCGCGTGAAATGGTGGCCGAGCAGGGCGAGCACTTCGGAATAAGTGATGCTCTCGCCAGCTTGAGCGGCTGAAATCAGGATTGCGCGAACTTCGTTCGGATCGGCGAGCAGTGCGGCCCGCTCGAACTCGTCGATCATCGGCCCGGCTGTTGCTCCACCGGCGTCAGTTCGAACACGTCGAGCTTCGACGTGCTTTGCGGCCAGGGGATCACCAGCCGCCAGCGAAACGGGCCGATGCGCTCGAGAACGCCTGCCATGTCGCGCTTCGGATCCTCGCCATAGGCACGCGGCTGGTCCTCGTTGCCGAGGGCAAGGCTGCCGAGGAAGATCAGCCGGTCAGGCATATCGTCTTCCCACAGGCGCCCGGCGGGCCGCTGGCTGCCGGTCTGCTTGACGATGGTGAGAAGATTGTCCTCAACCTCGACGTAGCAGAAGAACGGCTTGAACTTCTCGATCGCGGGCGTCTTCCCGGTGGTCGATCCGAGCTTGATCAGGCGGCAATAATAGCTGCCCGGCGTCGGCGCCGGTCGAGGCAGAGCGGACCGCGGCTGAAGCAAGGCGCCCTCGCTCCACACGCCGCGAGGATCCCGACGGCGAGCGTCCGCCAACGCCGATTGCCAGGCGAGGCCGACACGGTCGATGCGGCTCTCGTCGGCATCGGTTGCAACGCCCTTCCAGATATCGGCCTTCTTTTCGGGCTCGACCATGACGATCGGCTTCGGCCCATCGGCCGTCTTGGGCGTCGTGCACCCAGCACC
>JAEVYW010000078.1 GCA_023392555.1 Pseudomonadota bacterium
AGTCATCGCTGCTGCCGACGAGGCTGGACTGGCAATGCTGTTCACGGGAATGCGCCACTTCCGCCATTGATCAGCGGACGGGGTCCTCCGTCGTCCCGGGCGGCGGAACCTCGAGTTCTTCGATGTCCGCCTTCTTCATCCGGAAGAGCTCGCGGTCCTGCGGGCCGAAGCCTTTGGTCCACAGCACCGCGCCGAACGCGATCAGGATTGCAGGGATGCCGAGGATGAGCTCCGCCCACTCGGGCAAGAAGGTCGACCCGAACCCGACGACGACGGCAGCGGCGGCCGCCCAGACCAAGGGCCAGCGCCAGCCGTTCACACGCGCGCCGAGGATTCCGCACAGCAGGCGCGACTTGGCCACGGCGGCGAAGCCGAGCGCGAGGAGCAGAGCGATCGCGGGGCCGGTCGCCTGGAACATCACCGGAAGCTTGAAAGCGCGCATCAGGACGATCAAGCCGATCGCAAGCCCGGCTTCGAGCGCGATCATGGCGATGCTGATCAGCATGTTGCGGTGCCGCGCGACGTAGATCAGCGCAGCTTCGCTAACCGCGGCCATTGCTGCGACGACCTCAGCCGCGAGCAGGAAGGCGAGCGCCGCCGTGCCTGCAACGAAGGCCGGACCGACGAGCCCCATCACCGCCTCGCCCGGGATTGCCAGAGCAAGCGCTACGCCAAGCTGGGCCGCGATGACCCAAAAGCCCACCTGCCGAACCTGCCTTGCGACCGCCACCTTGTCGCCTTCCTTGAGGTTGCGGGCGATGACAGGGCCGAGGATCGGGTCGAAGCTGCTCTTCAGCTTGGACGGCAGCGAAGCGACGTTTTGCGCCACGTAATAGATGCCGACGATGGTCGGGCTGAAGAACAGGCCGAGGACGGCGATGTCCACGCGGCGGGAGCCCCATTCGACAGCGTCCGCAGCAGCAACGGGGATGTTGCGGCGCGCCATGCGCCACAGGGCCGACGGATCGGGCCGCCAGTCGCGGGGAAAGCCGTAGCTTCGAAGGAAGGGAATGATCGATGCGATCACGGCGCCGATCATGGAAAGGACGTAGGCGATGATCAGCCCGTCGCGGGTCGAGATGTAGGACCAGGCGAAGGCCGCGGCGCTGATGGTGATGGGCTCGACCACCGCACGCGCGCGGACGGTCGACGTGACGTCGTTCCGGTACGCCAGCGCCGCGAGCATGATGTCGGACCAGGCGAGAGCGATGATGGTGATCGGGAGGAGCCATTCAAGCCCGGTCAATTGGCTGTTCGGGAACATTGCCTGCGGGAAAATCATCAGCAGGCCCATTGCGAGTGCGGAGCCCACCGCAGCGACTATCAGGCCGTCCCAGGCAACGCAGGCGTGCGGCTTGTCAGTGTGGGCCAGCTGCTGGGCAAGGCCGCGCTTGAGGCCGAGGGTCGCAAGCTGCGCCGCAAATTCGACGATCAGGATCGCATAGGCGAAGCGTCCGAGCGCCTCCGCACCATAGATACGGCCGGCGATGAACAGGAACGGCAGGCGCGCGGCCAAACGAAGGCAAAAGCCGAAGAAATTGATTCGTCCGCCCCGTGCGAGCGCGGCCATGTCGGCCGGCGGCGCGGGGCGCGCGGCCTCACTCAATGCGCTGCGCCCCAGTGCTCGCCCCAGCCCACGTCAACGTCGAGCGGAACGTCGAGCTGGAGCATCGGCTCGGCGGCCGTGGACATGACGCGGCGGACGACCTCGGCTGCTTCTTCCTCACGGCCGTCGGGGACTTCGAAGACCAGTTCGTCATGCACCTGAAGCAGCATGCGAACGCCTTCCAGACCCGCTTCGGCAAGCGCCCCGTCCATGCGGGTCATCGCCCGCTTGATCAGGTCGGCGCTGGTGCCCTGGATCGGCGCATTGATCGCGGCTCGCTCGGCACCGCCGCGGATCGATGGGTTAGGCGAGCGGATGTTCGGGTAGAAGTGCGTCTTCCGGCCGAACAAGGTCTCAGTGTAGCCCTTCGAGCGGACGAAATTGAGCGTATCGTCGATGTAGGCACGAATGCCGGGGAAGCGCTCGAAATAGCGCGCGATGATCGCCGAGCCTTCCTCTTTCGGAACGCCCATGCGTGAGGCGAGGCCCCAGGCGGAGACGCCGTAGAGGATCGCGAAGTTGACCGTCTTCGCCTTGTTGCGGCTCTCGCGGTCGGACGACCCGAACAGCTCCTCCGCGGTCATGTTGTGAATGTCCGCCTTGTCGCGGAATGCTTCCTTCAGCTGCGGCACGTCGGCCATATGCGCGGCGATCCGCAACTCGATCTGGCTGTAGTCCGCGCTCATCAGCACGTAGCCGGGCTCGGCGACGAAGGCGTCGCGGATCTTTCGGCCGAGCTCGGTGCGGATCGGGATGTTCTGGAGGTTGGGGTCGTTCGACGAGAGCCGGCCGGTCTGGGCACCGGTCAGGCTGAAGCTGGTGTGCACCCGCCCCGTTTCCGGATTGATCACCGCCTGCAGAGCGTCGGTGTAAGTGTTCTTGAGCTTCGTCAGCTGGCGCCATTCGAGCACCAGGGTGGCGCATTCGATGCCCTCACCCGCCAGCCGCTCGAGCTCGTTCACGTCGGTAGAGTATTGCCCACTCTTCCCCTTGCGCCCGCCCTTGAGGCCGAGCCGTCCGTAGAGCACTTCGCCGAGTTGCTGCGGCGATCCGATGGTGAAGGGACCGCAGGCCGCTTCGTAGATGCGCTCCTCGAGCTT
>JAEVYW010000089.1 GCA_023392555.1 Pseudomonadota bacterium
TCCGGCCCCTCGCGCCTAACCGCCCGCCATTCCATTCGAACAACAGGGTAGATGATGCGCGCATTCCTTTTTCCGGGTCAGGGCAGCCAATCGGTCGGCATGGGCGCGGCGCTGGCCGAAGCGAGCCGCGCAGCGCGCGACACGTTCGACGAGGTCGACGAGGCGCTGGGGCAGAACCTCTTCCGCCTGATGCGCGAAGGTCCGGAAGACGAACTGAAGCTCACCGAAAATGCGCAGCCGGCGATCATGGCCAATGCCGTCGCGGTATTCCGCACGATGGGCGTGAACCTCACCGACGTAGCCAACTTCGTCGCCGGACATAGCCTCGGCGAATATTCGGCTTTGTGCGCGGCCGGATCATTCGATCTCGCGACGACTGCAAAGCTGCTCAAGCTTCGCGGTCAGGCGATGCAGCAGGCGGTGCCGGTCGACCAAGGCGCAATGGCGGCGTTGCTCGGCGCCGATCTAGCCCTTGCGCAGCGCATCGCTGACGCGGCGGCGCAGGGTGAAGTCTGCACCGTCGCCAACGACAACGACCCGAGCCAAGTCGTCCTGTCCGGCAACAAAGCCGCAATCGACCGCGCCATCGAGATGGCCAAGGAAATGGGCGCCAAGCGCGCTGTGCCCCTGCCCGTCTCCGCGCCGTTCCACTGCCCGCTGATGCAGCCAGCGGCCGACGCAATGCAGGATGCGCTGAGCTATGTCGTCCTCGAAGATCCCGCGGTGCCGGTATTCGCCAACGTCACTGCCCAGGCCGAAAGCGACCCCGACACGATCCGCAACCTGCTCGTCCAGCAGGTCACCGGCATGGTCCGCTGGCGCGAAAGCGTCGCCAACATGTTCGACGCCGGTGTGCATGAGTTCGTCGAGCACGGCGGCAAGGTGCTCGGCCCGATGGTCAAGCGCATCACCCCAGACGCCAAGGTAACGAGCGTCATCAGCATCGAGGACGTGGAAGCGCTCGCGAAGGAGATCGCATGATGTTCGATTTGACCGGAATGACCGCGCTTGTGACCGGCGCGTCCGGCGGGCTTGGCAGCTCGATCGCGCGGTCGCTGGCGGCGCAGGGTGCGCGGCTGGCGGTGTCGGGCAGCAATGTCGACAAGCTCGAGGCGTTTCGTGGCGGGCTCGGCGGGGACCATGTCGCCCTGCCGTGTAACCTTAGCGACGGTGCTGCTGTCGACCAGCTTGTCCCGCAGGCGGTCGAGGCGCTCGGCGGGAAGCTCGACATCCTCGTCAACAATGCCGGCGTCACCCGCGACAATCTTCTCATGCGCATGAAGGATGAGGAGTTCGAGCAGGTCATCAGCATCAACCTAGAAGCTGCCTTCCGCCTGATGCGCGCAGCCGCCAAGCCGATGATGAAGGCGCGCTTCGGCCGCATCATCTCGGTGACCTCGGTGGTCGGCGTGACCGGCAATCCGGGCCAGGCCAATTATGTCGCCTCGAAGGCCGGTCTGATTGGCATGACCAAGGCTGTGGCGCAGGAGCTCGCGAGCCGTGGCATCACCGTCAACGCCATTGCCCCCGGCTTCATGACCTCGGCCATGACAGATGGGCTGAACGATCAGCAGCGCGAAGGCATCCTTTCGCGCATTCCGCTCGGCGCGATGGGCACTGGTGACGATATCGGCGCCGCGGTCGTTTACCTTGCCTCGAAG
The DNA here is from genome assembly GCA_023392555.1 of Pseudomonadota bacterium. Classification (GTDB taxonomy): domain Bacteria; phylum Pseudomonadota; class Alphaproteobacteria; order Sphingomonadales; family Sphingomonadaceae; genus Sphingomicrobium. The sequence goes on from JAEVYW010000089.1 coordinate 1,662, forward strand.
GAAGCCGGCTACGTCACTGGCCAGACCCTGCACGTGAACGGCGGCATGGCGATGCCGTAAGGCAACGGTGCCGAAACCGTCATAATCTCTCTTTCGGCAATCCTTGTCGTGGCTTGAATGCCACCTATATCGCCGCCGAAACATCAATTTTGCGGGCGCGTGGAGAGCGCGTCCGGGGGCGAGTAGGAAGAGGAACAAAATATGGCCAAGGTCATCGGCATCGACTTGGGCACGACGAACAGCTGCGTCGCCGTCATGGAAGGCGGAAATCCCAAGGTAATCGAGAATAGCGAAGGCGCGCGCACGACGCCGTCGGTCGTCGCTTTCACCAAGGACGGCGAGCGTCTGGTCGGACAGCCCGCCAAGCGCCAGACCGTGACCAACCCCGACAATACCGTGTTCGCAGTCAAGCGCCTGATCGGCCGCCGGTTCGACGATCCGATCACCAAGAAGGACACTGAACTCGTCCCCTACAAGATCGTGAAGGGCCAGAACGGCGACGCGTGGGTCCAGGCCGGCGGCAAGGACTATTCGCCGTCGCAGATCAGCGCTTTCATTCTCCAGAAGATGAAGGAAACCGCCGAGGCTTATCTCGGTGAAACGGTTTCGCAGGCGGTCATCACCGTCCCTGCTTACTTCAACGACGCGCAGCGCCAGGCGACCAAGGACGCCGGCCAGATCGCCGGTCTCGAAGTGCTCCGCATCATCAACGAGCCGACTGCAGCTGCCCTCGCCTATGGCCTCGACAAGGAAGACGGCAAGACGATCGCCGTCTACGATCTTGGCGGCGGCACGTTCGACGTCTCGGTCCTCGAAATCGGCGATGGCGTGTTCGAGGTAAAGTCGACCAACGGCGACACCTTCCTCGGCGGCGAGGACTTCGACGCCCGCATCGTCAACTGGCTGGCAGACAAGTTCAAAGCGAAGGAGAATATCGACCTTCGCACCGACCGCCTCGCGCTGCAGCGCCTCAAGGAAGCTGCCGAAAAGGCGAAGATCGAGCTGTCGTCGGCACAGACGACCGAGATCAACCAGCCGTTCATCACCGCCCGCATGGAAGGCGGCGCGACGACCCCGCTCCACCTCGTCGAGACGCTCACCCGCGCCGACCTGGAGAAGCTGGTCGACGACCTCATCCAGCGTACCATTGAGCCGTGCAAGAAGGCGCTCAAGGACGCCGGGCTCGACGCCAAGGACATTGCCGACGTCGTTCTCGTCGGCGGCATGACGCGCATGCCGCGCGTGCGTGAGAAGGTGAAGGAATTCTTCGGCCGCGATCCGCACACCGGCGTGAACCCGGACGAAGTCGTTGCCATGGGTGCGGCGATCCAGGCCGGTGTCCTTCAGGGCGACGTCAAGGACGTGCTCCTGCTCGACGTGACCCCGCTCTCGCTCGGCATCGAAACGCTGGGCGGCGTGTTCACGCGCATGATCGACCGCAACACGACGATCCCGACCAAGAAGAGCCAGGTCTTCTCGACGGCCGAGGACAATCAGAATGCGGTGACGATCCGCGTCTTCCAGGGCGAGCGTGAGATGGCTGCGGACAACAAGGTCCTCGGCCAGTTCGACCTGGTCGGCATCCCCCCTGCCCCGCGCGGTGTGCCGCAGATCGAGGTCACCTTCGACATCGACGCCAACGGCATCGTCCACGTGACGGCCAAGGACAAGGGCACCGGCAAGGAGCAGCAGATCCGCATCCAGGCTTCGGGCGGCCTCGCGGACGCCGACATCGAAAGGATGGTCAAGGAAGCGGAGCAGTTCGCGGAGGAAGACAAGAACCGCCGCGCGGCTGCCGAAGCGAAGAACCAGGCCGAAAGCCTGATCCACTCGACCGAGCGGCAGCTTGCCGAGCATGGCGACAAGGTGTCGGCTGACGTCAAGTCGGAGATCGAAAACGCGCTGACCGAAGCCAAGGCTGCGGTCGAGAGCAACGATGCCGAGCAGATGACGCAGAAGACCAACGCGCTTGCGCAGGCAGCCATGAAGCTCGGTGAGGCGATGTACGCAGCGCAGCAGGCCGAGGCGCAGGGCGCCACAAGCGGCGATGCCGGCGGAGCCGAGACTGCGTCGGAGCAGCCGCAGGAAGACGTCGTCGACGCGGAATTCTCCGAGGTCGACGAAGAGAACAAGGGCTAATCATGGAGGTCATCCCGGGCCGGGCGGTTCGGGATGACGCCCTTGCGGGAATGCTGCTGTGGTAGAGCAGGATTATTACGAGCTTCTTGGCATTCCGCGGACGGCTGATCCGGACGCGGTGAAGGCCGCGTATCGCAAGCTCGCCAAGGAACATCACCCTGACCGGCACAAGGGCTGCACGGAGCAGGAAGCGCGCTTCAAGGCGATCAACGAGGCGTACGATTGCCTCAAGGATCCGCAGAAGCGCGCCGCCTACGACCGCTTCGGCAAGGCCGCCTTCCAGAATGGCGGCGGCCCCGACCCGTTCGGCAACGGCGGATTCGAAAGCTTCTCGGACATTTTCTCGTCCATCTTCGGCGAGTTCGTCGATCCGCGGCAGCAGCAGGCGAACCCCGCGCGCGGATCGGACCTGCGCTACGACTTCGAGATGACGCTGGAGCAGGCGTACGCCGGGACCGAGGCAAACATCTCGATCGAGTCCCTCGCCAAGTGCGAGAATTGCGAAGGCCGCGGCTGCGCCAAGGACACCGACTGCGCCAAGACCTGCGGCGCTTGCGGCGGTGCCGGCCGTGTCCGAGCCCAGCAGGGCTTCTTCGTCGTCGAGCGCGGCTGCCCAAGCTGCCGTGGGAGCGGCCAGGTCATTTCCGACCCATGCCACGTCTGCGTCGGTGAGGGCCGCACCCTCCGTCGCCGCAACCTGTCGGTGAAGATCCCCGCTGGCGTCGACGAAGGAACGCGCATCCGCGTTGCCGGAGAAGGCGAGGCAGGAGTCCGCAATGCGCCTCAGGGCGACCTCTACATCTTCGTGCACATGAAGCGGCATCCGGTCTACGGGCGCGACGGCACGACGCTGGTCGCCGAGTGTCCGGTCAGCTTCACCGTGGCTGCGCTGGGCGGATCGGTGACCCTGCCCGGCATCGACGGCGAACCCGTCGAACTGAAGATTCCAGCAGGCGTCCAGTCGGGCGAACAGTTGCGCCAGCGCGGCGCCGGCATGAGCGTGCTTAACGGCCGGGGGCGCGGCGACCTGATCGCGCGTATTCTGGTCGAAACCCCGACCAAGCTCAACAAGGCACAGAAGGCGCTTCTGGAGCAGTTTCGCGAGACCGAAACGGGTGACGAGTGTCCCGCGTCGAAGAGCTTCTTCGCGCGGGTCCGCGACTTTCTCTAGAGAATCTCCGGCAG
>JAEVYW010000135.1 GCA_023392555.1 Pseudomonadota bacterium
AGATCATCCCCTGATTGTCGCCCAACGATTGGCGGAACATCAGTCCGCGCTCCTGCTGTTCGGGCGTCCGGGCAACCTCGACGACAAAGGCATGCGCCTTGGCGCCGGAATGGATGGTGAGATTCACCTGCTCAAGGCCGGCGGGCGACTGGGGGAGCGGCTTTGCCTGCGTGCACCCGCTGGCCGCCATTACGATAGTTAGCGCGGCGCCGGCGTTGGTCAGGAGTCGGCGCGCAGCTCGACCGCGGTGAGACCTTTCTTGCCCTCGGCAATCCTCGCATCGAGCCGTTGACCCGGCTGCAGGTCCGGGAGACCCGCATTGCGGACCGTCTCCATGTGAATGAACACGTCTTCCGAATCGATCGTGTCGACCCTGTTGACGAAACCGTACCCTTTGACCCGATTGAACCATTTCACCTCGACCGGTTCGAACACGCCTGCCGACTCGGACAGGGCTTTACGGTCTACCTCTTTAGCGGTCGAGCGCCGAGGGCGAACGGGGGGCGGTACGGCATCGGCGATGTCGATCGACAGGATCTTCTTCGCCTGCAGACCACGGTCCAGCCGCATCGGAATGCATTCGATCAGCGCACCTTCGGGCAGGCTGCGACGGCCATGCTCTCTCAGCACACTGAAGTGCACGAGGATATCGCCCTCGATCGCATCGCTGATGATGAAGCCGAACCCGCGCGTCGCATCGAACCATTTCACGCGTCCGACGATTGGCGCCATTTCCGGTTCAACGGCGTCGGCGCCCGCCTGAATCACGGATGGGGAGAGCTCCGGCTCGGGCTCTGATAGATGAATCTGACGCGGCACTCGCCCTCACTATCACGGCTGCCTGTGTCGGGAAACCGACTTACCGAAGGTTAGGTAGTGAGATCTTCAGGGGAAATGGGGGCGCCGGGCTCCCAATCGACCAGCTTTCGGGCGACATCGAAGCCGTGGCCTGCGCGGATCATCGCAGCGAGGGCCTTCTCGCGGCCCTTTTGATCGGCCCGTTCGCTCGAAAAAGGGCCGATGCGCTTGCGCTTGGCAAAGCGGATCGCCGCGTCGGCCGCGCGGTCCTGGGCAAATTCGCGGGCTTCCGCGCCGTCCTTTTCCTCGACGCCCGACGCGCGCAGCGCCTGACCGACGCGCGCCATGCCGTAACCTCGCTCCGACAGGTTGCGAGCTTTGGACAGCGCGAAGGTGGCGTCATCCACCAAACCGCCCCTCGCCATTCGCTCGACGAGCGCCTCAATGGCGGGATCTGCGGCGGCGTCCCAGCCCCGCTCGCGGATCTTGCGCTGAAGATAGCCGCCAAGCTTCGAGCGGGTCGTCGCATATTTGCCGACGTAGCGCAGCGCGAGCTCGTGAAGTTGCTCGGGATTGAGCGGCGGGAAGGCTCTTCTGGTCCGGGAACGGCTCATCGCGGCCCTTTTTGTGCCATAGTCGCCGACCATCACAAGCCTCGGCTCAGCTCGCGGGCCGCAGAGGCGCGTCGTTTTCGCGCGTCAAAGTCTAGGGTGAGAGACTTGCTTGACCGCAATATGACGATTTCCGCCGACCTCGCGCCAGCGGGTGCGACGCCGACCTTGGACGGCCTCGAGCGGCGGATTGCCGACTTCGCTACGCTTGGTGAAGCGCTCGATTATGCGGCCAATGGCCGTCGGGGCATGAATTTCCACGATGCCCGCGGCCAGCTGGTGCGCGCTTACCCCTATGCCGAGCTTCGCGAGGACGCGATTGCGCATGCGCACCGTTTCGTCACGCTTGGCCTGAAGCCCGGCGACCGCGTCGCTCTGATCGCCGAAACGGGCGCCGAGTTCGCTGCCTGCTTCTTCGGCGCGGTTTACGCTGGCCTTTGGCCCGTCCCCCTGCCCCTTCCGACCAGCTTCGGCGGCCGCGAAGCCTATGTCGAACAGCTGCGGGTGATGCTTCGCAGCAGCGATCCGACGCTGTTCCTCGCTCCGCCCGAACTCGTCAGCTATGCCGAGGAAGCCGGCCAGGACCTCGGCGTCGCCACCCGCAGCTGGGACAGCCTGACGGAGATCGAAGCGAGTGCCGGCGATTTGCCCTCACCAGATGCGGACGAGGTCGCTTACCTTCAATATTCCAGCGGATCGACGCGCTTCCCGCATGGCGTTGCCGTTACGCACCGCCAGCTCCTGTCGAACCTCCATGCGCACGGCATCGGGCTAGAGGTCGAGCCCTCGGATCGCTGCATCTCGTGGCTGCCCTGGTACCACGACATGGGCCTGGTCGGCTGCATGCTGTCGCCAATCTCGCTGCAGATTTCGGTCGATTATATGAAGACCGAGGATTTCGCGCGCCGGCCCCTCGCCTGGCTCGACATGATCACCCGCAACCCGGGCTCGAGCGTCAGCTATTCGCCGACGTTCGGTTACGACATTTGCGCCCGCCGAATGAGCTCGCAGACCCGCGCCGAGGACCGCTTCGACCTTTCGCGCTGGCGGATTGCCGGCAACGGCGCGGACATGATCCGGCCGGACGTGATGCAGGCCTTCGTCGACGCCTTCGCCGATGCAGGCTTCAAGGCGCAGGCTTTCTGCCCGAGCTACGGCCTTGCCGAAGCGACGCTCGCCGTCTCCCTGATGCCCCCGGGCGAAGGCATCCGGCTGGAGTTGGTCGAGGAAAGCGAGCTTTCGGGCGACGCCGGTCCGGGCAACGACCGTCCCAAGCGCTACCGGGCGATCGTCAATTGCGGGAAGCCGGTCAAAGGCATGGAGATCGAAATCCGCAGCGATAGCGGATCGCCCCTCGCCGACCGCTCGATCGGCCGCGTGTTCGTCCGTGGCACGTCGGTGATGCACAGCTATTTCCGCGATCCGGAATCGACCGCCGCCTGCCTCAAGGACGATTGGCTGGACACCGGCGACATGGGCTACATGTCGGGCGGCTACATCTTCATCGTCGGCCGCGCCAAGGACATGATCATCATCAACGGCCGCAACCACTGGCCGCAGGACATCGAATGGGCGGTCGAGCAGCTGCCAGGCTTCAAGTCCGGCGACATTGCCGCCTTCGCCATCACGGGCCCGTCAGGCGAAGAGACGCCCGCCGTTTTGGTTCACTGCCGCGTCTCCGATCCGCGTGAGCGCGGCCGTCTGCGCGATGACATCCGCGAGCGGGTGCGTGCGATCACCGGTATCACGCCGATCGTCGAGCTGGTCCCCCCGCGGTCACTGCCGCGCACAAGCTCGGGCAAGCTGTCGCGGACCAAGGCGCGCAATCTCTATTTGTCGGGTGAGATCCAGCCGTTCGACATCGCGGCCTAGGCCTTCTCGCAACATAGGTTAGCCCGCGGCGTTGAGCGCCTCCGGAAGGAGCGCGCATGACCGAGGAAGTGGCCGTCACGGATCTTGGCCTGCAGCTCCTGGTGGTTGCAGGCTTCGTCCTGCTCATGCTGATCGTTCACAGCAGCGGCTTGGTCGGCATCTCCAAGGC
>JAEVYW010000097.1 GCA_023392555.1 Pseudomonadota bacterium
GCGTGATTGATCTCGGCGCGGCGCGTGTTGCGGCGGATGCGCTTCTTGGCTTGCGGCGTGTTCGCCATGCTCGTTCCTCTAAAACCCTGTCGCTCAATGAAAAACGGCGCGTAGCCCTGGGGCCGCGCCGGTATGGCCGGTCACCTAACCGCAGAGGGGCGAATCGTCAACCGGGTCAGCGCTGACAGGCCGGACAGTAAAAGGTGGACCGACCGCCCTGCACGATTCGGCGGACCGACCCGCCGCAGTCGCACGGCTTTCCTTCGCGGTCGTATACAGCGAACGTCTTCGAGAAATAGCCCAGCTCGCCATCGGGGGCGGCATAGTCGCGAAGCGTGGAGCCGCCCGCCTCGATGGCTTCGGCAATGACTTCCTTGATGGCGATCACGAGCTTCTCGAGGCGTGGCAAGGAGATCGAGCCCCCTGCCCGCGTCGGATGGATGCGCGCCCGGTAAAGCGCCTCGCAAACGTATATATTGCCGAGCCCCGCGACGATGCTCTGGTCGAGCAGCAGCAGCTTGATCGCCGCCGAGCGACCCGAGAGCCGGCGTTTGAGGTCGCGGGCTTCGAGATCGAGCGGCTCCGGTCCAAGGGCACTGAACGCGGGCCACTCGTCGAGATCTTCCGTGCGTACAAGATCAAGCGAGCCGAACCGCCGCGCGTCGTTGAGGGCAAGGCGATGGCCCTCGTCGGTCTCCATCAGGAAGTGATCGTGCTTCTCAAGCTCCGCCGGATCGATCCGCCAGCGCCCCGACATACCGAGGTGGAAGACCAACGTGTCGCCGCGGTCGGTGGAGATCGTGCCGTACTTTGCGCGGCGTCCGAGACCCGTCACGCGGGCGCCCGTCAGCCGCTGGCCGAGATCCTCCGGAAGCGCCCGGCGGAGATCGGCCCGGCGAGGTTCGATCCGCACCAGCCGGCGCCCGTCGAGCACTCGGGCAAGGCCGCGGACCGTCGTCTCGACTTCGGGAAGCTCAGGCATTCGCCGCGTATGGCAAGGGCGCGCCAAGGCGGCTAGAGGCCCGCTCATGGTCGACAAGGTCAACTTCGGCGAAGAGCTGGTCACACCGCAGGAAAAGACGCGGCGCGTCGGCGAAGTCTTCAGCTCGGTCGCCCGCCGATACGACGTGATGAACGATCTGATGTCGGGCGGAATGCACCGGCTGTGGAAGGACCGTCTCGTCAACCGCGTGAAGCCGCGGGCCGGCGAGCATATCCTCGACATGGCCGGCGGCACGGGCGACGTCGCCTTCCGCATGGCGCGGCGCGGCGCTCGCGTGACGGTGGCGGACATCAATGCCGACATGCTCGAAGTTGGGCAGAAGCGCGCGGAGGCGAAGCGGCTCGCGGGACTCGACTGGCAGGTCCAAAATGCCGAGACCCTGACCTTCGCCGACGGGACGTTCGACGGGTACACGATCGTCTTCGGCATCAGGAACGTGACGGACATTCCGGCGGCGCTTCGTGAGGCGCATCGTGTGCTGAAGCGCGGCGGACGTTTCTTCGTCATGGAATTCTCGTCCAGCGAATGGCCGGGCTTCTCGAAGCTCTACGACGCCTGGGCCGACAACCTCATCCCGCGCATCGGCAAGGCGATCACCGACGACGAGGCGAGCTATCGCTACCTGGTCGAATCGATCCGCCGCTTCCCGCGACCGAACGTGTTTCGCGGCATGGTTGCGGAGGCAGGTTTCGCTCGCGCCAATGCAGAGCCGATGCTGGGCGGACTGGTGACCATCCATAGCGGGTGGAAGATTTGACCTCTACCACCACCCACCTGTGGCGTTTGGCGAAGTGGGGGCGAACGCTGGCCCGCCATGGTGCTCTCCAGGGCATCAAGGACGATCCGCTGACGCCGCCAGCCGTGCGGCGGCTCATCGGGCTTGTGAGCTTCGGTATCGGGCGGCGGTCGGCGCCTGACTATGCCGCAGCGCTTCAGGAGATCGGGCCGGCGGCGATCAAGCTTGGCCAGGCCCTGTCGACGCGTCCCGACCTAGTCGGTCCCAAGGCGGCGGAGAATCTTTCGCGGTTGCAGGACAATCTGCCTCCCGCCCCGTTCGCGCAGATCCGGCAGGTCATCGAATCGTCGTTCGATGCGCCGCTGGAGCAGCTTTACGCCAGCTTCGACCCGCAGCCGATCGGTGCTGCATCGATTGCCCAGGTGCACAAGGCGGTTACCAGCGACGGCAAGGTCGTCGCGGTCAAAGTGCTTCGGCCCGGGATCGAGGAAGAACTTACCCGCGCCATCGAAACGTACGAATGGGCTGCGGCGCACGTCGAAGCGATGGGCGGCGAGCTGCAGCGGCTTCGTCCGCGGCTCGTCGTTGCTCAGTTCAAGCAATGGACCGCGCGTGAGCTCGACCTGCAGCGCGAGGCGGCGTCGGCGTCGGAGCTTCGCGAGAACATGGTCGCGGAGCCGAACTATTACGTGCCGGAGATCGAGTGGCGGCTGACGGCGCGCCGGGTCCTGACGCTCGAATGGCTCGACGGCATCAAGCTCAGCGATCGCGATGCGCTGATCGCGGAAGGCCAGGACTGCAAGGCGCTGGCGGCGACGCTGGTCCGTGCCTTCCTTCGCCAGGCGGTCGTCGACGGTTTCTTCCATGCCGACCTTCACCACGGGAATTTGTTCGCGCTCAAGGACGGACGAATCGCCGCAATCGACGTCGGCATCATGGGGCGTGTCGACCGGCG
>JAEVYW010000149.1 GCA_023392555.1 Pseudomonadota bacterium
CTGCCGAACAGTCGGTGGCTCAAACCGTTGCCGCGGTAGCCACGGCCAACGAGGCGCTGTCCTCCGCCCGCGAACGCCGCGCCGGGGCGACTGCTCGCGCCGAGGCACAGGAAGCTCGCCGGGCCGAATATGCACGCGTCTGCCTCGAACGGTTCGAGTGCCTGCCGCAGCGGCTTCCGGAGAAGATGGAGTTCGACGCGGACGAGATCGTCGATCCGGATGCGCAGTCGGCGTTGCTCGAAAGACTGACGCTGGAGCGCGAGCGCATCGGCCCGGTCAATCTCGTTGCCGAGCAGGAGCTCGGCGAGCTCGAGGAGGCCCGCGTGAAAGGTGCCGAGGAGGCCGAAGAACTGACCCAGGCGATCCACCGCCTGCGCGGGTCGATCGGCAGCCTCAACCGCGAAGGCCGCGTCCGCCTGCTGGATGCATTTCAGCAGGTCGACACCCACTTCCGCGACCTGTTCACGACCCTGTTCAACGGCGGACAGGCGCACCTCGAACTGGTCGAAAGCGACGATCCGCTGGAGGCAGGGCTCGAGATCATGGCCCAGCCGCCGGGCAAGCGGCTTTCGACGCTGACGCTCCTGTCGGGCGGAGAACAGGCGCTCACCGCCGTTGCTTTGATCTTCGCTCTGTTCCTCACCAACCCGGCGCCGATCTGCGTGCTCGACGAGGTCGACGCTCCGCTGGACGACGCCAATGTCGAGCGCTTCTGCGACCTCCTCGACCGAATGACGCGCGAAACCGACACGCGTTACCTGATCGTCACGCACAACGCAGTCACCATGAGCCGGATGCACCGGCTCTACGGCGTTACCATGATCGAAAAAGGCGTCAGCCGACTGGTCTCCGTCGACCTTGGCGGCGCAGAGACCTTGCTTGCTGCGGAGTAGCTAAAGCGGCTTGCAGTAGCGCTGTTGTTCCTCTGGCGAGGACCGCAGCCGCGTCGTCAGATAATAGTCCGCCGCCTCGCGAACATATTGTCGGTGGGGCTCATCGATGAAGCGCGCGGCGTCACGCTCCCAGTCGGCGACGCATTGCTTCTGGTCCACGGTGGATCGGCCGCAGTCGACGAAATGCTCGAAGGCTGTCGTCCAGGTGAGGAAGGAGGTGCGGTCCATAACCGGGCCGTGCCCCGGGATCAGAGTGGTGAAGGGAACGCGCTCGATTTCCCCCATTGCGCTCAGCCAGCCGTCGGTGCATGCCGTATCCATAAAGGGCACCATGTCGACCACGAGATCGCCGACCACCGCCTCGCGGGTCTTGGGATCGTAAAGCCACAGGTCGGCCTCGGTTGCAGCAAAGGGCGCGACGTGCACTTCGAACTCCCGGCCTGCGATCCGCAACCGCCCGGACTTTGTCACGGGCCGCGTCGGTCGGAGCGTTTCGGGATGGTCGATGCGCGACCGCCCGCGAAGGATCTGCGCTTTCTGCTCGGGCGGCACCTTCGGGTCGGCCAAAGTCTTGTCGGCCTGAGCCCGGTTACGGCCGAGGAAACCCCTTAGTGCACCTTCGATCGCAGTCGTCGCGTAGAGCTGCGCGCGCGGAAAGGCCTGCCGGACGTCCAGGTTGCCGGTGGTGTGATCGAGGTGCCAGTGCGTGTTCACGATCGCCGCGACTGGCCGGCCGCGTCGGCGGGCATGTTCGATGATCGCCTGGGCATGCGCCGGATGTCGCCCGGTATCGACGACTATGAGGCCGCCGGGCGCGTCGAAGATGATGCTGTTGCCGTCCGGGCCGCGCCAATCGAGCGGCACCTGGCCTGGGATGACGTGCGCTGGGGGCGGCACCTTCGCCGCACAACCGGCAAGCGCCACAGCCAGCAAGATGATGCATCGATGAAACATCGCGCCCCCTTTTGTGATGTCAGGGGGCCACGCGCCTCACATCAAGCCGCTTTCGTTAGTCGCGCGGCGGCTCGCGACGAACGGCATTCCGGCTGACCAAGGCGAAGGCGATTGCTGCACCGACCGCAGCGAAGATCACTGCGAAGCTGATGTTCATCGACAGATCGACCTTCCAGAAGACAGGTCGCTTGTCGGCATCGGTCGAGAAATAAAGCAGCGCCCAGCCGAGCGTCGCAATCGCCGTCCCGCCAAGCGTCGACGGCACGATCTTCCAGCCGAAGCGGTACACTGCTGCGAAGGCGGCTGCTGCACCGACGACGTACAGCAGCCACAGGATGGTCTCGTTCAATACACTCTCGGCTTCGGCTTGATGTACTGGATCTCGTCGGTCAGCGTGAAGTCGTGGACCGGGCGATAGTCGATGCGGACGTTGCCGCCGTTCCCGCCCCAGCCGTCGAACCAGGCGACAGTGTGCTTCATCCAGTTCGCGTCGTCGCGCTCGGCATGGTCCTCGCGCATGTGCGCGCCGCGGCTTTCCGTGCGGTTCAAGGCGCACTTCATGGTCACGACGGCCTGGCTGATGAGGTTGTCGAGTTCCAGGGTCTCAACCAGGGCGCTGTTCCAGATGAGGCTGCGGTCGCTGACCTTGACGTCCGCCATGCGCTTGTAGGTGCTGTCGATCCGCTTCTGGCCTTCGCTGAGCGATTCCTCGGTGCGGAACACGGCGCAATCGGCCTGCATCGTGCGCTGCATCTCCAGCCGGATCTCGGCCGTCGGGCTCGCGCCATTGGCGTTGCGGAAGTGGTCGAGGCGATTGAGCGCAAGGTCGGCGCTGTCCTTAGGCAGCTCCTTCTGCGCCGCATTGGGCTTCAAGATCTCGCCGAGGCGAAGGCCGGCCGCGCGGCCGAACACCACGAGATCGATCAGGCTGTTGGAGCCGAGGCGGTTGGCGCCGTGCACCGAAACGCAGGCCGCTTCGCCGACCGCGAACAGGCCGGGGACCACCGCGTCCGGATTGCCGTCCTTCAGGGTGACAACCTCGCCGTGGAAATTCGTCGGGATGCCACCCATGTTGTAGTGGACCGTCGGAACCACCGGCACCGGCTGGCGCGTGAGATCGACGCCGGCAAAGGTCTTCGCCGTCTCGGTGATGCCCGGCAGGCGCTCGGCCAGAACCTCGGGCGCGAGGTGGTCGAGGTGAAGGAAAATGTGGTCCTTATGCTCCCCGACGCCACGGCCCTCGCGGATTTCCATCGCCATCGAGCGTGACACGACGTCGCGGCTGGCAAGGTCCTTCGCGCTCGGCGCATAGCGTTCCATGAAGCGCTCGCCTTCGGAATTGGTGAGGTACCCGCCCTCGCCGCGCGCGCCCTCGGTGATGAGAACGCCGACGCCGTAAATGCCGGTCGGGTGGAACTGGACGAATTCCATGTCCTGCAGCGGCAGGCCGGCGCGGAGCACCATCGCATTGCCGTCGCCGGTGCAGGTGTGCGCCGACGTCGCCGAGAAATAGACGCGGCCGTAGCCGCCCGTCGCAAGCACCACCGACTGGGCGCGGAAGCGGTGGATCGACCCGTCGTCCATGCACAGCGCAACGACGCCGCGGCAGACGCCGTCCTCCATGATCAGGTCGAGCGCGAAATATTCGATGAAGAAGTCCGCGTCATACTTCAGGCTCTGCTGGTAGAGCGTGTGAAGCATGGCGTGACCGGTCCGGTCCGCAGCCGCGCAGGTCCGCTGCGCCGCCGGCCCTTCGCCCATGTTCTGGGTCATGCCGCCGAAGGCGCGCTGGTAGATCTTGCCCTCGGCCGTGCGACTGAACGGCATTCCGGCATGCTCGAGCTCGATGACCGCAGCCGGGGCTTCGCGAGTCAGATATTCGATCGCGTCCTGGTCGCCGAGCCAGTCCGAACCCTTGACGGTGTCGTACATGTGCCAGGTCCAATGGTCCGGGCCCATGTTGCCGAGGCTGGCCGCGATCCCGCCCTGCGCCGCGACCGTATGGCTGCGCGTCGGGAAGACCTTGGTGATGCAGGCCGTCTTGAGGCCCTGGTTGGCCGCGCCCATCGTGGTGCGCAGCCCCGCTCCGCCGGCGCCGACGACGACGACGTCATAAGTGTGATCGACGATCTTGTACGCGCTCAAGCTGCGGCTCCGAATGCGATCTTGGCGAGTGCGAACAGCGCGAGCGCGCCGCCGCCTACTGCAAGGAAGAACAGCAGGGTGTTGAGCGCGAAATTGTTGCCAGCGTCATGGACGTAATCGTCCACTGCCACTTTCAACCCGTCCATGCCGTGCGCGAAGGCGGTGATGATGAACAGCGCCATCGGGACAGCGCCCAGCGGCGTCCGCAGCCATTCACGGATCGTGCCGTGATCGAGCGCCGGCAGGAACAGCAGCGACGCGATCAGCCAGGTGCCGAGCAGGAGCAAGGCCACGCTGCTCACGCGTTCGGCGATCCAGTGCTCGCCGCCATGATGCGCCGACCCAAGGCCCCGCACCTTGCCCAATTGAGTTGAACTGTCGCCCAGGCTCACTTCGCAACTCCCAGAATGTAGAACCACAGCGCCGCGGTCAGCAGGACCGAAACGACGATGGTGGCGATCGCGCCGCGCTTGTTGCCGCGAAGCTCGAAATTCTCGCCGGTGTCCATGACGAGGTGGCGGATGCCCGACAGCGTGTGCTGGAACGCAGCCCAGGTCAGCCCGATCAGCACTACGAGCCCAATCGGATGGGTCGCGACCTTGGTAAAGTCGCCGTATTTCTCACTGGTGCCGGCAAGCGCCAAAAGCCACCATGTCAGGACCGCAAGGCCCGCGACGGTGATCGCGCCGCCGGTGATGCGATGCAGGATGGAGACGGTCATTCCCGGCCCCCAGCGCCAGATAGAGAGATGCGGCGACAAGGGTCGCGCGCGCTGCTCGGCCATGTGGTTTGCCCTTTGAAAAGAAGTCGGCTGACCGCTTAAGCGTCGCCTCTTCCGGAGGCAAGTTTCGCCGAAGCCGCTCCAGCCTAACTCGCTCTTAACCATTGCCGGCGCATCAGCGGCGGGAAGCGACACGAGAATTCGGAGACCATTGGGCATGAACGGCGATACGGGGCATCTGCAGCGACTGACTGACGAGCAGGTGACGGCCAGGCTGACTGCCTACAATCCGGGCGGATCGCTGCAAAAGGACATCGACGTCCTACGCGAGGAGTGCGGCGACATCATCATCGATGAGGTCACCGAGCAGTTCGGCACCGCCCCCGCGACGTCCGTGCGCAAGCATTATGCCGGCCCGGTCGATGCCAATTGGATCCAGGCGACCGCCGAATATGGCCGCAAGATCTTCAAGGACCGCATGTCCGTCCCGGCCTACATGGCGGCGCGTGACCAGCTGATTTCGCGCATCACCGCGCGCATGTTCGACCGCTTCTCCGGCAATATCGCCAAGCTTCAGCAGTGCACGTCGGCCTTCCACCGCGTGACCATCTTCGAAACCGACATCATCCTGGCGCAGGTTGCCCTGCTCGAGACGATCGAGGCGGGAGATTCCCGCGGTCGCCAGAGCGACCAGTTCGAAAAGCGCGTGGGCGAGCTTTTCCGTGCCAGCACCGACCAGTCAAAGGCACTGACCGAGCGAACCCGCTCGACGGCCGCCTCCGCTCGCGGAATGCTCGGGAAGACCAGCGAAGTCGCCGCAGCCGCGGAACAGTCTGCTGTCGCCATGCGCGAAGCGGCCCAGACTGCCGCAGGCCTGATTCGCGCGATCGAGGACGCCCGCTCGGAAGTCGAAGTCGCGGCCGACGTTGCGACCCGCGCCGGCAACCAGGCCGAACAGGCCGTAAAGGTCAGCCAGGCGCTGTCCGGCCATGTCGAAGCCATTGAATCGATCCTGGGCCTTATCCGCGATATCGCAGGCCAGACGAACCTCCTCGCCCTGAACGCCACCATCGAAGCGGCGCGTGCAGGCGATGCCGGCCGCGGCTTTGCGGTCGTCGCGCAGGAAGTGAAAAGCCTTGCCTCCCAGACGGCTCGCGCGACCGACGACATCACCGCCAAGATTACTGCGATCCAGCAGGCGACCAAGCAAACCGTCGACGCCAACGGCTCGATCCAAAGCACGGTCGAGGAAGTCCAGACCTCCGCCGACCGCATCCGCCAGGCGATGGAGCTCCAGGCACAGACGGTGACGATGATCACCGCCGCAGTCGACGAGACCGCGCTTGCTGCCGACTCGATGAGCTCCACGATCGCCGCGATCCGCAGCGACACCGAGAACGTCGCCAAGGACATCGACCAGGTCGAAAAGGGCTTCGGCCACTTCTCCGACCAGATCGCGGACTTCACCTCGAAGACCAAAGAGTTCGTCGCCGGCATGGCCGCCTGACTTCCCCCGCCGCAACGGCGGGGCTAGTCGGAAGCCATGAATATCCTTGTCACCGGCGCGAGCCGCGGGATCGGCGCGGCCGCATTCGAGCTTCTGAAATCGCGCGGCCACAGGGTCGTCGGCCATTCTACCAAGGGCAGCGACGTCCTGATCGCGGGCGATCTGGGCGACCCGGCCACGCCCCGCGACTTGTGGGACACTGCGCTCGATGAACTCGACGGGCAGGTCGATGTGCTCGTCAACAACGCCGGCATCTACGAATCGATCGACGACAATGCGACCGACGAGGAATGGCACGCCGCTTGGGCGCGCACGCTGACCATCAACCTCCAGGCTGCTGCGGACCTTAGCCGCCTCGCGGTCTCGCACTTCCTCGACCTCGGCATTCCAGGGCGCATCGTAAATGTCGCAAGTCGCGCAGGATGGCGCGGCGACAGTCCGCAGCACTGGCATTACGCGGCGTCAAAGGGCGCGATGATCGCGATGACCAAGACGATCGCGCGGGCCTATGCGCCGGAAGGCGTCCTCGCCTTCTCGGTTGCGCCGGGTTTCACCGTGTCGGAGATGACCGAAGAGTATCTCACGGGCCGCGGAGGCGCGGCGATCCTCGCTGACATACCCCTCGGCCGCGTCGCTTCGACGGACGAAGTCGCAGAGGTGATCCGATGGCTCGCGACGGAAGCGCCAGCTTCGTCCACGGGATCCACAATCGACGTAAACGGAGCAAGCTATGTTCGCTAGCGGCCTGTTGCTCGCGCTCGCGCTTCAGCAGATCACCATTCCCTTCGGCAAGCCGCCGCAGGTCGATCGCCCGCGCGCGCCGATCGAGACCGCCGGCCCGATTTATTATGGCACCTGCAAGGGCGTCGACGACTGGGACGCACCAGCGCCGCCGGTACGCATCCACGGCAACACCTATCTCGTTGGCACGTGCGGCATTTCGGCGATCCTCATCGCCGGCGACCAGGGCCACATCCTGATCGACGGCGGGACGGAGAAGGGCGCTGACCTCATCGCCGAGAACATCCGCGCTCTTGGCTTCCGCCTTCAGGACGTCCGAATTCTGCTTCAGAGCCACGAGCATCTGGATCACGTCGGCGGGATCGGCCGACTGCAGCAGCTGACGGGCGCACAGGTGTTCGCGTCGCTGGATGCCGCCAAGGTCTTCGCAACCGGCACGGCAGGCGCGGGTGACCCGCAGGCCGGCATGCACAAGCCCTTCGCGACCGCGCGGGTCGATCGCGTGGTGAAGGACGGCGATCCCGTTCGCCTCGGCAATTTGCAGCTGACGGCCATCGCCACACCTGGCCACACTCCGGGAGCAATGAGCTGGACCTGGGGAAGCTGCGACGGCGGGGTTTGTCGGCAGATTGTCTATGCGGACAGCCTGTCGGCGATCAGCCGGGACGACTACAAGTTCAGTGCCCACCCAGCCTATGTCGCTGCGTTCCGCGCCGGCATCGCCAAGATCGCGAAAGCCGACTGCGAAATCCTGCTGACCCCGCACCCCTCGGCGAGCAACATGGTGGAGCGCATCGGCGGCAAGGCTCCACTGGTGAACGCTGGCGCGTGCCGTGATTATGCCGCGGCCAAGACCAGGGACCTCGACGCGCGGCTTGCCAAGGAAGCAGCCGGCAAGTGAGCGTCCGAGTCACGGTTCCATGCACCCGCGCGCAGGGTGAGGCGCTCGCGGATTCCGAGGAACTCTTCCCGGACAGCCACAATCCTCCCGTGCTGGTCGCGGACGAGCCCGATGAGTCGAAGCCGGACGACTGGCTTCTCCATGCCTATTTCGAGGAGGAGCCGACGGGCGAGGAAATCGCGATCCTCACCAATCTCGGCAATGGCCCGCCGCGGATCGAGCAGCTCGAAGAAGAAGACTGGGTCACCGTCAGCCAGGCCGGCCTCCAGCCGATCCGCGCCGGCCGCTTCTTCGTCCACACGCCGACCTATCCCCCGGAGGGCGGTCTCATCAATTTCGAGATCGACGCAGGCCTGGCGTTCGGCACCGGACAACATGCGACCACTGCCGGCTGCCTCGAAGCGCTCGATCGCCTCGCCAGCAACGATTGCCACTTCACAAACATTGCAGACATAGGAACTGGCGCCGGCCTGCTCGCCTTCGCCGCCATGGCGTTGTGGCCCGAGGCGCGGGCTATCGCGACGGACATCGATCCGATCGCGATCGACGTCTCCCGCGACAATGCCGCAATCAACGGCGTGCGCTTGGGTCACAATGCGGGGGAGCTGCTCCTCGGCATCGCCGACGGGATGGACTCACCCTTGCTGGCAGCGCGAGCGCCGTTCGACCTGCTCATCGCCAACATTCTTGCCGGCCCGCTGATCGAACTCGCGCCCGCCTTCGCTACGGCGCTCGCGCCCGGTGGCACAGTCATCCTTGCCGGGCTGCTCGATACGCAATCGGACGCGGTCATCGCCGCCTATGAGGCGCAGGGCTGCACGCTTGTCGAAGCCGGCAGCGGCGAGTGGCGAGTGCTGGTGTTGCGCGCCGCAGCTTAGCGTCCGCGCTCACCTCCACGGCCGCTCGACACCTGCGGCGCCGTCCCGCCAACGCCCAGCTGGTCGAGCATGAAGGCGTAATATTCGGCGGTTGAGCGATAGCGCTCGAACCGGCCCGACTTGCCGCCGTGGCCCGCTTCCATATTGGTGCGGAAAACAAGCGGGTTGTTGTCGGTCTTGTTCGCCCGAAGCTTCGCAACCCACTTGGCCGGCTCGTAATATTGCACCTGGCTGTCCCACAGGCCGGTGCCGACGAACATCGCCGGGTAGGCCTGCCGCCGCACATTGTCGTACGGCGAATAGGTCAGCATGTAGTCGTAATAGTCGCGGTTGGCCGGGTTGCCCCACTCGTCATATTCGTTGGTCGTGAGCGGGATCGAGGCGTCGAGCATGGTCGTCACCGCGTCGACGAACGGGACCTGTGCGATGATCACGCGATAGTCCTGCGGAGCCATGTTGGCGATGCCGCCCATCAGCAGGCCGCCCGCGCTTCCGCCCATCGCCGCGACGCGATCCCGCGCCGCATAATTGTTGGCGACGAGATAGCGCGTCACATCGATGAAGTCGTTGAAGCTGTTCTGCTTCGTCTTGAGATGCCCTGCATCGTACCAGGCGCGGCCCATTTCCTGTCCGCCGCGAATGTGAGCGATCGCATAAACCATGCCGCGGTCGAGCAGCGGGACGATGGTCGGCGAGAAGGCCGGGTCCATGGAGATGCCGTAACTGCCGTATCCGTACTGCAGCATCGCCGCAGTGCCGTCGCGCTTGAACCCCTTGCGATAGACGAGGCTCACGGGGACCCTCGTGCCGTCGCGAGCGGTCGCCCAAAGGCGTTCGGTGACGTAATTCGACGCGTCGTAATTGGGTGCGGGGGTGCGCTTCAGCACCGTCCGCTCGCCGGTCCGCGCGTCGACCTCGTAGATGATTTTGGGCGTCGTCAGCGAATTATAGCTGTAGCGGACCTTGCTGGTGTCGACCTCGCGATTGGTGTCGAGCGCCATGGCGTAGGCGGGCTCATCCGAGCTGACGAAGCTGCTCTTGCCGGCATCGGTCAGCAGGCGAAGCCTTTTGTTGCCGTTCGACCTTTCCTCAATCGCAAGGAATCCGTTGAACGGCTTGAAGTCCTCGATGAAGACGTTCGGGTCGTGCGCGACCAGATCGCGCCAGGCGGCGCGACCCCTCGCCATGTCCGCATCGCTGACCGTGACCAATTTGTAATTCAGCGCATTGGCGTTTGTGCGAACGATCCAGCGGTTGCCGATGTGATCGGCGCTGTAGCGGAACTCGCGCTCGCGCGGCGCAATCGTGGTCCACTGGCCGGGCGACGCTGTAGGCGTGCAGCGTTCCTCGTTGCTGACCGTGCTCTGCAGGAAGATGCAGACATATTTGTCGTCGCTGGTCCGTCCGACGCCCATGTAGAAGCTGTCGTCCTTCTCCTCATAGACGAGCTTGTCGGCGGAGGCCGGCGTGCCGAGCACGTGCGCTTTTACGCGCTTGCTGAGCAGCGTCACCGGATCCTTTTCGATATAGTAGATGGTGCGATTGTCGCCGGCCCAGGCGACGTCGGTCTCGACGTTCGGAACCTGGTCCGCCAGCGTCTTGCCGGTCGTGAGGTCCTTGAACTTCAGCACATATTGGCGGCGGCCGACGACGTCCTCGGCATAGGCCAGCAACCGGTTATCGTCGCTGACAGCCCAATCGCCGATCGAGAAGAAGCCGTGGCCCTTCGCCATCGCCGACTGGTCGAGCATCACCTCCTCGGGCGATGCCGAGCCACCTTTGCGCCGCGCAAGGACAGGATAGTCCGCGCCGGCGGTAAAACGCGTGTAGTAGACATAGCCGTTCTGGCGGAACGGAACGGACGAGTCGTCCTGCTTGATACGCCCGACGATCTCGTCGAACAGCTTGTTCTGAAGCGGCTTGGTCGGCGCGAGTACCGCGTCGGCGTAGGCATTCTCGGCATTGAGATAAGCGAGGACCTCGGGGTTCTTCCGCGTGTCGTCGCGCAGCCAGTAATAGGGATCGTTGCGGTCGACAGGGCCTTTGACGACGTGCGGCTTCTGCGCTGCGACTGGTGGCGCTGGCAAAGTCTGCGCAACAGCGAGACCCGGTGCGGCGGCCATTGCCGCGATCAGTACAAACCGCATTGATACTCTCCCCTACGCGCCGGCTTCCGCGACGATCTTTGCCCAGTCTGCCTCGCCAATCACCCGAATGCCAAGCTCTTCCGCTTTCTTGAGCTTCGATCCTGCTCCCGGACCGGCCACGACGAGGTCGGTTTTGGCGCTCACCGATCCCGCCGCCCGGGCGCCCAGCCGTTCGGCCTGAGCCTTGGCTTCGTCGCGGCTCATTGTCTCTAGGCTGCCGGTGAAGACGATCGTCTTACCCGTCCATTCAGTCTGCTTCGCGTCGCTGACGAACGGTTTCGGGCGAACCTCGGAGAGCAGATCGTCGAGTGCCTCGCGATTGTGCTCCTCGTGAAAGAAGTCGACGAGCGCCTCCGCAACGACCGGGCCCACGCCCTGTACCGACGCGAGCTCGGCTTGCCCGCCTTCGGACGTGGCTGCGCGGCGCAATTCCTCGACGGTCGAGAAGCATTTGAGGAGGTCGCGAGCTGTGACGATGCCCACGTGCCGGATGCCGAGCCCGAACAGGAAGCGCGGGCCGTCCGGCTCGCGCTTGGCCTCGATCGCCGCGAGGAGATTGTCGACCGACTTGTCCTTCCACCCCTCGCGCCCGATCAGGTCGCCGCGCTGGTTGCGCAGGCGGAAGATGTCCGCCGGGGAATGAAGCCAGCCAAGCTCGATGAACTCGCCGATCGTTTTCTCGCCCAGTCCTTCGATGTCGAGAGCGCCGCGGCTGACGAAATGCCTGAGCCTCTCGAAGCGCTGGGCCGGGCAGATCAGGCCACCGGTGCAGCGGACGTCGACCTCGCC
>JAEVYW010000177.1 GCA_023392555.1 Pseudomonadota bacterium
ACGCATGACAAGGCTCCTCCTCTCGCCCGCTTAGCGCGCCGCGCGGACTTCGGAAGAGCGATTGCGCTTTGCCGACCGCTGTTTAGTGTGCTGCGGTCCAGCGCTGGGGAGGCGACAAGTGAAGAAGATTCTGGCCGTTTTGCTTTTGGGTTCAGCCGCTTCGCCGGTCCTGGCCGCGCCGTCCCTGCCCCCGATCCTGACCGGCGCGCCCAGCGCTGCCGCGATCAAGCAGCGTTGCGACCTGATCGTCAGCCGCAGCACGGCGCAGCGGAAAGCGCTCGAGGCGGCCAAGGGCAAGTCGAGCGTCGCCACATCGCTCACTGCATATGACAAGATCGTCCAGCTTCTCGCCGACGGGTCGGGCGAAGCCACGCTCTACCGCGAAGTGTCACCGTCCGAGGCCAGCCGCACCGCAGGCGAGGAATGCGAAGTCCGCGTCGCCGCGGAGTTCACCAAGCTCAACCTGTCGCGCCCGATCTACGAGCGGCTGAAGGCGATCCCGGCCCCCGCCGACAAGCAGACCAAATACTATCTGACGCGTGTGCTCGGCGGGTTCGAGCGCGCAGGTATCGGCCTCGACGAGGCCGGCCGCGCCAAGGCCCAGGAGCTGTCGGAGCGCGAAGCGAAGCTGTCGACGCAGTTCGCCGCCAACATTCCCAAGGGCCAGCGGACGATCACCGCCACGGTCGCGGAGCTGGACGGGCTGCCGCAGGACTTCATCGACTCTCACAAGCCGGGCGCCGACGGCAAGGTCGTCCTGAAGACCGAGACCCCGGACTACGTGCCGGTGATGACCTATGCGAAGAGCAGCGACCTTCGCCAGCGCTTCTACCGCGAGTGGCAGCTGCGCGCGTATCCGGCCAATGACGCGGTCCTTCGCGACCTCATCAACACGCGCGACGAGCTGGCGAAGCTGGTCGGCCGGCCGAACTATGCGACGCTCAATTTCGAAGACCGCATGCTCAACACGCCGGAGAAGGTGCAGTCGCTGCTCGACCAGATGGCGGCGGCCGCCAAGCCGGCCGGCGAGCGCGATTACGCCAAGAAGCTTGCGGCACTTCAGGCGCTGACGCCCGGAGCAACCACCATCCAGCCGTGGGACAACAATTACGTCAGCCGGCTCGTCCAGAAGCAGTCCTACGGTTACGACCGCCAGGAAGCCCGCAACTACTTCGCCTACGACAATGTCCGCGACGGCATCCTCAAGCTCGCCGAAGACCTGTTCAAGGTCGACATCCGGCCTTGGAACACTCCGACCTGGGACAAGCTGATCGAGACCTACGAGGTCTATGAGAAGGGCAAGCTGATCGGCCGCTTCTACTTCGACTCGCACCCGCGCCCGGGGAAATATGAGCATGCCAATGCGGTGCCGCTGCGCACCGGCGTTGCGGGGCAGATCCCGATCGGCGCGTTGGTGATGAACTTCCCGGCGGGCAATCACACCACCGGCCTGATGGAGCATCAGGACGTCGTCACCTTCCTGCACGAGTTCGGCCATCTGCTGCACGGCATCTTCGGCGGGCAGAACCAGCGCTGGGCCTATCAGAGCGGCGTCGCCAACGAGTGGGACTTCGTCGAAGCGCCGTCGCAGATGCTGGAGAATTGGGTCTACGACTACGACACGCTGAAGGGCTTTGCGGTCAACGCGAAGGGCGAGACCATCCCGCAGGACCTGGTCGCGAAGATGAACAAGGCGCGTTACTTCAGCCTTGGCATGGACGACATGCGCCAGCTCGGCCTGTCGAACACGTCGCTTCAATATTATCTGCGCCCGGCCCCGGCCGATCTCGGCGCGGCGGCGCGCGCTGCGCAGTCTAAGTACGACATGATCCCGCCCGCGCCTTATTCGCAGTTCCAGGACAGCTTCAGCCACCTCGCGGGCTATGCGGCGGCCTATTACACCTACCGCTGGTCGGTGGTGATCTCCGACGACATGTACACGCGCTTTCAGGAGAAGGGCCTTCGCGATCCCGAGACGGCGCGGCGCTATCGCGAGATGGTGCTGGCCAAGGGCGGTACGAAGCCGGCGGCCGAGCTCGTCGCCGACTTCCTCGGCCGGCCGATCAGCATCGACGCCTATCGCGCCAAGATGGAAAAGGACCAGTAGGACGCTTCGGCGCGGCGGCCGCCAAAGCCGCCGCGCCAAACTTCCCTTCGCGCGTCCGTAGGTCTAGTGCGTCCGCAACCCCACTACCGCAGATCAGGACGCGAAATCATGTTGCGTGACATCGACCATTTCATCGCCGGCGAAAGCCATTCCTCGGGCGACCGCAGCAGCGACGTTTTCGACCCCAACCAGGGCGCCGTTCAGGCGCGCGTCCGGCTCGGCACCCAGGCCGATCTCGACCGCGCGATCGACGCGGCCAAGGCCGCCCTTCCCGGCTGGGCCGCGACCAATCCGCAGCGCCGCGCCCGCGTCATGTTCCGCTTCAAGGAACTCGTCGAGCAGAACATGGATAGCCTCGCCCACACGCTCAGCAGCGAGCATGGCAAGGTCATCGCCGACGCCAAGGGCGACATCCAGCGCGGGCTCGAGGTCATCGAGTTCGCATGCGGCATTCCGCAGGCGCTGAAGGGCGAATACACTGTCGGCGCCGGCCCGGGCATCGACGTCTATTCGATGCGCCAGCCGCTCGGCATCGGTGCCGGCATTACGC
>JAEVYW010000178.1 GCA_023392555.1 Pseudomonadota bacterium
CTTCGCGAAGTCGGCGCTCAGCCGATACACGCCGGCCGACTTCATCGCCCTCGTCGAGAGCTACGGAATCGCGTGGCACGAGAAGACGCTCGGCCAGTTGTTTTGCGACGGATCGTCGAAGCAGATCGTCGCGATGCTGATGGATGAGTGCGCCAAGGGCGGCGTGGCGACCGCGTTCGGGAATCCGGCGGCGGTCGAGCACAGGGACGGCGAATTCCACGTCAGCTTCGGTCAGCAGAGCGCCACCGCACCGGCACTGGTACTCGCCACAGGCGGCCTCTCGATCCCCAAGCTCGGCGCTACGAGCTTTGCGTATGATGTGGCTCGCAACTTCGGCCTTAAGATCGTCGAGCCTCGTCCGGCACTTGTCCCGTTGACCCTCTCTGGCGAGCAAGCTTTGTTCAAGACACTTTCGGGCGTGTCCGCCGAGGTTGTGGCAAGTGCAGGGAAGGGCAGCTTCCGTGAGGCGGCACTCTTCACCCACCGCGGACTTTCCGGCCCGTCGATTCTGCAGGTCTCGTCCTATTGGCGACACGGCGAGCCGGTCAGTATCGACTTCCTGCCGGACCTGCCGAGCGGTTGGCTCCGCCAGGCCAAGCGCGATGATCCGCGGGTCACGCTCCGTCGCTTGCTCGGCCGCTCGCTTCCCGACCGGCTGGCAGAGACTTTGTCGGACCAAATCGGGCTGACATCCGACCTAGGCAATGCGCCCGACCGCGCCCTCGACGAAGCCGAACGCCGGCTCGCCGACTGGCAATTCGCCCCGAACGGCAGCGAAGGCTTCGCCAAGGCCGAAGTCACCATCGGCGGGATCAGTACCGCCGAACTCTCTTCGCAGACCATGGAAGCGAAGCGCGTGCCCGGCCTTTACGCGATCGGCGAGGCAGTCGACGTGACTGGCTGGCTCGGTGGCTACAACTTCCAATGGGCGTGGGCGAGCGGCTACGCGGCGGCGCAAGCGCTCTAGTCCTATCGCTCGGCGCGGAAAGCGCGTAGGCGCCCTCCCATGCAAAATCCCAGAATTCACTCCGCGCTCGCGGAGGCCCTTGCCGCGCGCGGCTATGACACGCTGACGTCGGTCCAGTCCGCGGTCATCCAGGAAGACGCCGCGGGCCGCGACCTCATCGTTTCCGCGAAGACCGGATCGGGCAAGACCGTCGCCTTCGGCCTGGCCATCGCCGAGCAGCTGATTGAGGCCGACAAGGTGCCGTGGACCCGCGAGCCGCTCGGTTTGGTCATCGCGCCGACCCGCGAGCTTGCGATCCAGGTCAGCAAGGAGCTCGACTGGCTCTACGCTTCGGCTGGCGCCCGCGTCGTTACCTGTGTCGGCGGCATGGACCCGATGAAGGAGCGTCGTGCGCTCAACAGCGGCGCCCACATCGTCGTCGGAACGCCCGGCCGCCTTCGCGATCACCTCGAGCGTGGCGCGCTCGACCTCTCGGCGTTGCGTGCCGTGGTGCTCGATGAAGCCGACGAGATGCTCGACATGGGCTTTCGCGAAGAGCTCGAGGAGATCCTCGACGCAACGCCCGACGGCCGCCGCACCTTGCTGTTCTCGGCAACCATGCCGCGCCCGATCGTGGCGATGGCCAAGCGCTATCAGAAGGACGCTTTGCGCATCGAGACCATCGGCGAGCGCGAGGCGCATGCCGACATCGCCTACCAGGCGGTCGCCGTCTCCCCCACCGACATCGAGCATGTCGTCGTCAACCTGCTCCGTCTGCACGAGGCCGAGACGGCAATCCTGTTCTGCGCGACCCGCGAGGCGGTCCGCCGCCTTCACGCCAGCCTGACCGAGCGCGGATTCCACGCCGTCGCCTTGTCGGGGGAGCATAGCCAGAACGAGCGGAACAATGCGCTTCAGGCCCTTCGCGACAAGAAGGCGCGGGTGTTGGTCGCAACCGACGTCGCCGCGCGCGGCATCGATCTGCCCTCGGTTTCGCTCGTCATCCACGTCGAGCTCCCGCGCGATGCGGAGGCGCTGCAGCACCGATCGGGCCGCACCGGCCGGGCAGGGCGCAAGGGCATCGCCGTGCTGATCGTTCCGTTCCGTCGCCGACGGCCGGTCGAAGCCATGCTCAAGCGCGCGCGAATCGATGCCGACTGGATCGAACCGCCGACGCCCGAGGAGATTCTTTCGAAGGATCGCGAGCGCCTGCTGGAGACCGTGACTGTTCCGGTCGAAGCCGATGATGAGGATCAGGAGTTCGCGAAGCAGCTGATGGAGCGCATGTCGCCTGAGCAGATCGCCGCCGCCCTCGTCCGCTCGCTGCGCACCGACCTTCCGGCGCCGGAAGATATCCTCGCCTCGGGCGGGGGTCGCGAC
The DNA here is from genome assembly GCA_023392555.1 of Pseudomonadota bacterium. Lineage (GTDB taxonomy): Bacteria > Pseudomonadota > Alphaproteobacteria > Sphingomonadales > Sphingomonadaceae > Sphingomicrobium. Next base: position 2,327 of record JAEVYW010000178.1, read on the forward strand.
GATCGCGGCGAGCCTGGTCCGCGCCCCGGCTTCGAAGGATCGACCTGGTTCCGGATCAACGCGGGCCGCCGCCACAATGCCGACCCGCGCTGGCTGCTGCCTCTCATCTGCCGTTACGGACACGTCGGCCGCAACGACATCGGCGCGATCCGCGTCGCCCAGAACGAAAGCTATTTCGAGGTGACGCAGCGCGCGACGCCGGGCTTCATCAAGGCGCTTCGACGCGCGACCATCGCGCCGGAAGATGAAGGCTTGGTGATCGAGCAGGCGCCGCCGCGTGCCGAGGGCGCACCGCCGCAAGCCCGTCCGCCGCGCGTCTCGTCGGGGGTAATCCGTCGAGGTCCGCAAGGCAGGCCGAAGCGCAAGCCGCGGTAAAAGGGTCGTCCATCCCTTCCCGTTGCGCGTCCGCGCGCTAAATGACGGGGATGGACAAACCCACCGCTTTCCCCGCCCCGCCGACCGCCGAGCAGCGGCCCCACAGCTATGAGCGCCACGGGGTCACCATCGACGATCCGTGGGCGTGGATCCGGGACCAGGGCTATCCGCAGGTCACCGACAAGGACGTGCTCGGCTACCTGACGGCCGAGAACGATTATTTTCAGCATTGGGCCGAGCCGAACAAGGCGCTGCTCGACCAACTGTTCGAAGAGATGAAGGGTCGCATCAAGGAGGACGAAAGCTCCGTCCCCCTGCGCGACGGCGACTACGTCTACTGGTGGGCCTTCACTCCGGGTGCACAGTACCGGACCTGGTACCGGCGCAAGCTCGCCGGCGGTGCGGACGAGATCGTCTTCGACGAGCCCGCCGAGGCCGAGGGCAAGGAATATTTCCGCCTCGGCGCGCTGGAGGTCAGCCC
>JAEVYW010000181.1 GCA_023392555.1 Pseudomonadota bacterium
GCCCTGGCCGTTGAATGGCGCGCGGAAGTAGATCTCCTCGATCGAGCTCCACGAACCTTCGAAGTGAACGAAGCCGCCGACTGAAACGAGGTCGTGGCCGTCGCCGCCGTTCAGCACGTTGCCGGCATAGGTGAGGTTGCCGACCACGCCGTTCGGCGCAATGAGGTTGGCGAGGCCGAACCCGTCGTCTCCGCCGCCGGCGTTGAGGATGTTCACGCCCGCGCCGCCGTCCAGGAACTCCATTCCGTCGGTGCCGTTCAGCGTGTCGTTGCCGGAACCGCCGAAGAGCGACTGCGTGCCGTCGTGGTTTACGGCCGCGTTGAGGACGTAATCGAAGTTGCCGTTGCCGACGAGAACGACGCTGTCGCCGCCGCCGTTTACGCTAGTGCCGTTCCAGTTGGTGTAGGTCAGCGTGGGGATCGTGAAGGTCCCGCCGTTCAGAGCGATGATGGCCAGCTGGTCGTAACCGCCGCCGCCCACCACTTGGGTGATGCCCGAACTGGCCATTTGCGCGGCTGTGATGTTGAGGTTGATGCCCTGGCTGCTGATCGATCCGAATTGCAGGCGTTCAAGTGACGTCAGGGTCGCCGAAACGACATTTGCTCGCGTCATCGGGCCGAAGAAGCTCGGCTGGGTGAATCCCGCACCCAGCTCGATCAGCAGGGTGTCGGTACCTGCGCCGCCGTCATAGACTTCGCCGGCCTGTGCGGGATTGGAGATGACAAGGGTGTCGTCGCCGGCATCACCGTAAAGCCGATCGACGCCGCCAAAGCCGTTGAGCGTGTTATTCCCAACGTTGCCCCAGATGACGTTGTTGAGGCCGTTGCCCGAGCCACCGATGTTCGATGTGCCGGTCAGGGTCAGGCGCTCGACCTCGCCGGGCAGCACGTAGCTGACCGACGAGATCACGGAATCGCTGCCCTGCCCGCCGAACTCGATGACGATGTCACCACCATCGTCGACGATGTAGGTGTCGTTGCCAGAGCCACCCGACATCGTGTCCGCGCCCGAGCCGCCGACGATCAGGTCGTTACCGCCGCCGGCGTTAAGGACGTCGTTACCGTGATATGCGCGCAGGACATCGGCTCCATCGGTACCGTTGAGGGACTCGGCAGCGTCGGTGCCGGTGGCCATGTTCTGAGGATTGACGATTCTCAGCGTTGCATTGCTGCCGCTGGCGAAATCGTCGCTGCCGTAGAGCTGGTATTCGCCTGAATCGATGTTGAGCGTCTGATCGGCGGTGCCGTCGCCGTTCATGTCGATCTGCACGTAGGTCTTGCCGTCGGCCGTGTAGTAACGAATCTGCCGCTCGACGCCGCTGAACGCGGCCGTCCCGATGAAGGTCGGCAGGACGCCGTTGGTGGTGTCCCAGTGACTCAGCGACAGGCGATCGTCCGAATCGAAGTCGAGCAGATGGTCGAAGCGCGCGTTCTGGATCGCCTGTTCGTAGTCGTAGGAATCCGCGCCGCCGTTGCCCGAGACATAATCGATGCCGCCGTTGACCGTGGCCCCGCCGTCGTTCGCGGACGACAGGACGTCGCCGTAGCGCGAACCGATGATGACGTCGTTGTAGAGAGAGTCGACGAGAGCCACGCCAATCGGCGAGTAAACGACAGTAGTTCCCTGGCCGGTGGTGATCGTGCCGCGAGTGTAGCTCAGGGCGGCGTCCGTCGCATCGGCGAACAGCCCGGAAGCAGTCCCGGAATTGACCCAAGTCAGCGCATTCCGGACCGTCGTCAGCTCGGACTGCCCGGCGCTGACATAGGATATGTTGAGGACACCTGCGGTGTACGTGCCGCCCTGGTAACTGCCGTTGACGAGGGTGCCGCCGACAAGCGTCGAATTCACGCCGCCGAAGAGAACCGGCGAGCTCGCGCTGCTGTCCACATAGAGGATCGCCGATCCGGCCGCCGGGGCACTTCCGAGATCGATGGTGCTCGATCCCAAGCCGGCCCAAACCGTATCGTTGCCTACCGCGCCCAAATAAACATGGTCGCCGTCGCCAAGGTGCACAAAGGCCAGCCCGCCGAAGCCGCTCAGGTCGACGGTCGAGTTCCCCGGCCGCAGATCGTCGATGTAGATCCGCTCGATGCTCGTGAACGTCGTGTTCAACGTGCCGTCGCCGTTGGTCAGGAGGTTGGCGGTCATCGTGTAGTCGTCGGCGACCAGCCCCTGGAAAACGCCGAGGCTCAGCGAATTGACCACGATGCGGTCGTTGCCGTTGCCGCCGTTGACGGTGTCTGCCCCCGAGCTCGCGTTGATGATGTCAGCGCCGGCGTTGGCATTGATTACGTCCGGACCGGTCGTGCCATCGATCGTGTCGTTGCCGGTGGTTCCGTTGAAGTCCGCCATCGAATTTCCCCCCAGTAATCCGTCAGTCGCCGGGGATCACACCCGGCGGGTCAGCCGCTAATTTGATGAAATGCCGTAACCGGCAATTAATGTTCTGTGCTGGACGAGCCCGTCGGCGCGGACGCGCAATGCGTCGCTTCCAGTTCCCCGCTCAGTCGCCATATTCCCCCCACGCAACAGCTTCGCGTCCATGGCCTGGGCGCGAGATTTGGCGGGAAGCTGCCCTCAAATCCGAGCGAAATCTATTCTCAGATCCTGAAAAGATTCTGAAAAATTAACAAACTGAGTTTGTTCAGTGCAGCAAGCGCCCCAGTACCTTCTCGCGGATGAAGACCGGAACCTTCGACCCGCGCTGCCGCAAGGCCTCCGTCATCCTCAATCCGGCGCGGCCGACCCGGCCATGCAGAATGCCGCCAAACTCCCTACGGGCGAGGTGATCGCGGCATTGTTGAACGAGTTCGACGACCACGACGTTTTCTTCGTGGCGGCGGCCCCGAGCTTTGGAGATTACTCGAGCGCTCGAGCAGGGCGCACGCGATGCGCTGGTGCTGTTTTGTCCCGGAAGCGACGCGCTGCCAGGAGAATCAGCGCCGCCCTCGCCATCGAACGCGGGCAGGCGCGCGACAGCCCTGCGGCGTTTACGCGCAGCACTGGCCGATCCTAATCGGCAGCGCATAGCACTTGTGACCACCGGATAAGCCGCTGCTCGGCTTTATGCGCCACCCGAGACGGCAGCAGATCGCTTCGAACCGCATCGATCGCGCGGGATTGGTCAGCGGTCTCGCTAAACGGAAAGCCGGCAACGAACCGTTCGTAAGCTGCGAGATCGGGCTCCAGGACCGGCGCCGTCTTCCTCAGCCGCTCAGTGGCAATAGAAACCAGGCGCCTCGCTGTTTCGGCGAGCGCTGCGGCAACTTCCCCGCGATCTCGTGGAGCTTGGCGGCAAAGGCTTCATGTTCGAGGCCGCGCCGCCGCTTGTCGAAATGGGCTAACCTATCGACCTTCATTCGGGTTCTTGCCCGAGCTGCTTACATCGAAAAGGTCGACTCGGGTCCGGCCGCTATCGCCTTTACCCCGCACGCCAAATTCGCCGCCGAAGACGAGCCCGAGGGGGTGGAACATTCGAACGGCAGGTTGCTGCTCAGGCAAGCGATCGGCGATCCGATCGAGCGACTGAGCAAAGGCGAAGCGCTGCTTTCGGATCTCGCCGACTGACAAGGCCAGCCGCGGTCATGTCCATCACCGCCGCAGTGGATGTCCGCTCTCGACCGGCACCAGCCTTGCGCAGAACCTGCTCAGCGCCCCTTCCTTGAGTAATATAGCAGGAAGACGGCGCGGTCGGGCTTCCCCTTCGCGCTCGTGAAGCTGCCGCTTTCGCTCTTGAGCCCCAGCTTGCCGAGATCGTCGGGCAGCGGCGGCACTTGCAGCGCCGTGATCGTCTTGTTGACCGGCGACTTCGTGTCCTCGCGCTCCGCGGGCGACGTCGGGGCGAGCAACGTGCCGGCAATCTCACACAGCGTCTTTGCGCAGGTGACGCGAAGCTCGTTGCCGTCCACGCCCACGAGCGGAATCTGCAGCAGGCGCGCACGCACGACGCTCTCCATCTTCGATGCCCAGGCGTCATCGCGCGTCTCGGACCGAATTTGCGCGTGAAGGTCGGCAGGCTGCTTGAACCGCTCCAACGGTGCACCGATCAGGGGTTCGGATTCGTTGGTGGGCGCAGACTGCTGCCCCATCAAAGCTGCGGCACCCGCAATGGCGGCGACGGAAATGGTCAACATGGCAATCACTCCCAGAGGCCGGCGTCGAGATCCGACAGCCGTTCGCGACTTCGAGTCCTCCAGAAC
>JAEVYW010000183.1 GCA_023392555.1 Pseudomonadota bacterium
GTGCATAGACGATGCCGGAACCCGTTTGCGAACCGAGCAGGGCCTTGAGCTGAGCGCCTAGGCCATCGCGCGGGCGCACATGGTAGCGAATATTGGGCCGGTCGAACCCTGCGACGATGAGGCCGTCGGCGGGAATGCCGAGCTGGGTCAGAATGTCGGCGCGGGTTCGTGCGTCGGCTGTCGCCGTCAGGGCGAGGCGCGGGACGTCCGCATTCTCGTCCAGCAAGGACCGCAGCTGGCGATAATCCGGGCGGAAGTCGTGGCCCCACTCGCTGACGCAGTGCGCTTCATCGATCGCAATCAGCGCGAGGTTGGTACGACTGATCAGTCGCCGGAAGCCTTCGCCGGTCGCTCTCTCGGGGGCGACATAGAGAAGATCGAGTTCGCCTGCCCTGAGCCGTTCGACGGTCAGCTCGCGATCGCCGTCGGCGGAGGTCAGCGACGCTGCTTGCAGCCCAATCGCCTCGGCGCTGCGGATCTGGTCGTGCATCAGAGCGATGAGCGGCGAGATGACCAGGGCAGTACCGTCTCGGGCGACACCGGGAAGCTGATAACAAAGCGACTTGCCGGCGCCCGTCGGCATCACCGCGAGGGTATGCTGCCCCGCCATGACGCGCTCGACGACCTGCTGCTGGACGCCGCGGAAATGGTCGAAACCGAAGGTGTTGCGCAGGATCTCGTCGACTGTACTCACGCCGCCCTGATACCGACGGCGCCGAACTAGTCGAAGGTTATTCGGCGGCTTCGGCCGCTTCCTCGACGACCCGTTCCGCGGCCTGCCGATACCACAGCTCGGCGTAGAGCCCGCCGCGCTCGAGCAACTCGTCGTGCGTCCCAAGCTCCGCCACGCGGCCGTCTTCCAGAACCGCAATATTGTCGGCGCCGACGACCGTCGACAGACGGTGCGCGATGACGATTGTGGTGCGGTTGCGGGCGATGCGGTCGAGCGTGCCCTGGATTGCGGCTTCGGTCCTGCTATCGAGCGCGCTGGTCGCCTCGTCGAGGATCAGGATCGGCGGGTTCTTGAGCAGTGTGCGGGCGATGGCGACGCGCTGCTTCTCGCCGCCCGAAAGCTTGAGTCCACGCTCGCCGACCATCGATTCATAGCCTTGCGGGAGTGCCTGGACGAAGTCGTCGATTGCCGCGCCCTTAGCGGCTTCCTCGACGTCAGTCTGCGTGGCTTCGTCCCGGCCGTAAGCGATGTTGTAGCCGATCGTGTCGTTGAACAGCACGGTATCCTGCGGGACGATGCCGATGGCCGAGCGAAGGCTGCGCTGACGGACGCCAGCGATGTCCTGCCCGTCGATGAGGATGCGTCCGCCGGTCGGATCGTAGAAGCGATAAAGCAGGCGCGCGAGCGTCGACTTGCCCGCACCCGACGGGCCGACCACCGCCAGCGTCGTTCCGGCCGGGATGGTGAGGTCGACGCCCTTCAAGATTTCGCGTTCAGGCTCGTAGCCGAAGCGCACGTTCTCAAATCGTACCTCGCCGCGAGACACGCCGAGCGCCGACGCATCGGGCCTGTCGATCACCTCCGCCTTGGTATCGAGGAGCCCGAACATCGCCTCCATGTCGATCAGGCCCTGGCGGATCGAGCGATAGACCCAGCCCAGCATGTCGAGCGGGCGGAAGAGCTGCATCAGCAGCGAGTTCACGAGAACGACGTCGCCCGGCGTGAAGCGGCCCTGGGTCCAGCCCCAGACGGTGAAGCTCATCGCGCCGGCCATCATGAGATTGGTGATGAGGCTCTGCCCGATATTGAGCCAGGCAAGTGAGGTCTCATTGCGGACAGCCGCGCGAGTGAAGGCGCCGATGGCCTCATCGTAACGCCGCGCCTCGCGCTCCTCGGCGCCGAAATATTTGACCGTCTCGTAATTGAGGAGGCTGTCGACGGCGCGGCCGATGGCCTTGTTGTCGACCTCGTTCATGTCGCGCTGAAGCTGCGCGCGCCAGTCGGTCACTTTGCGAGTGAAGGCGATATACACGGCGACCATCACCAGCGTCGCCGCCACCAAGCCCGGGCCGAATTTCACGAAGAAAATGACGCAGATCGCTGCGAGCTCGATGACCGTCGGGCCGATGTTGAACAGGATGAAATATAGCATCATGTCGATGCTCTTGGTCCCGCGCTCGACCACTTTAGTCAGCGATCCCGTGCGGCGTTCCAGATGGAAGCGCAGCGAGAGATCGTGGATGTGGCGGAAGACCTGGCCCGCCAAACGCCGCGCCGCGTCCTGCCCCACCTTCTCAAACAGGGCATTGCGGAGATTGTCGGCGAGTACGCCCGCGAAGCGAGCAACGGCGTAGGCAATCACCAGCATGGCGACGACGCCGAACGCGACCTGAGGCCCCGACATGCGATCGATTACCGCCTTGTAGGCGAAGGGCATCAGCAGGACGGCAGCCTTGCCGGCGAGGACCAGGATGACAGCAGCGATCACGCGGACCTTCAGCTCGGTCTCGCCCTTCGGCCACAGCATGGGCAGGAAGCGGAGCAGCGTATGCACGCCCCCCTTCGATTGTTCCTGCTGCTGCGCCGCGTCCGCCATCGCTCTCTTAGGTAGGAAGGCCCGTGACGAGCCGCAAATAACGGCGGTGAAACAACCGGAACCGCTTCCGAATTCGGCAGTTATCTTGCCGTTCAGAAGCGGGAATTATCCAGTGGGTCCAGCATATTACGTCATCGCAATCCTCGGCTGCGCCGACGGTTCGGCGCAGTGCGCACCGGTTGCGACGGTTCCGACTCATTATTCGAGCCAGGAAGCCTGCAGCGCGGCCACGGCAGATGCTCTTATTGCCCGCTCGGACCTCGATTTCCCGACCATCGTCGCGCAATGCAACCGCGTCGGCTTGCCCGCCGTCGGTTCGAACGACGAGCCCGCAGGCAAGCAGCCGCGCGATACTCGCCGCGGCTAAACGCCCGCTCCTGAGCGACCAGCCGTAGGAACCCGCCGAATTCGCGGCGGGTTTTTCGTTTGTAATCGCGAGGAGCGTCAAAATATCCGAAGTCGTCGAGCCGATGATCCACGAGGATCGTCTCCCCGGTCACGAGAGCAAGCTGGAGCCGAAGCCGGATTGGGAGCCTCGCTATCCGGGTTCGGGGCGGCTTGAAGGCAAGGTCGCGCTGATCACTGGCGCTGACAGCGGCATCGGCCGTGCGGTCGCGGCCCTCTTCGCGCGCGAAGGCGCCGACGTGGCCATTTCTTACCTCTGCGAGCATGACGACGCGGTGAAGACCAAGGAGATCGT
>JAEVYW010000212.1 GCA_023392555.1 Pseudomonadota bacterium
AGATCTGCAACAATATGATCCTCGGCGCGACGATGATCGTTACCTGCGAGGCCTTCGTCCTTGCGCAGAAGCTCGGCCTCAACGCCGAAACCTTCTTCGACATTGCCTCCAAGGCGTCGGGGCAGAGCTGGTCGATGACGACCTACACGCCAGTCCCCGGCGTCGGTCCGGACACGCCCGCCGATCACGATTACGAGGGCGGCTTCGCCTCGGCGCTGATGCTCAAGGACCTCAAGCTTGCGATGGAAGCTGCGCAGCAGGCCGGCGCCTACACTCCGCTCGGCGGCGAGGCCGAAGAATTGTACCAGCGCTTCGTCAGTCTCGGCGGAGGCTCGAAGGATTTCTCCGGCATCATCAAGATGCTCGACGACAGCTGGAAATCGGCCGAACAGTAAAGAGTGGGAGCCCGCATGCGTATTGCCGTCCTGACAGCACTTGCAACGATGTCGCTCGCGGCCTGCGGGCAGAACGCCTCTGCGACGAACGACAGTTCGGCCAATGCGACCGCCAACACGGCCGAGGCTCCTGCCGCGACGCCGGCAGTAGCGCCGGCAACCAAGGAAGCGGCCCTCGAGGTCATGCACGAACGCCATGAGGGCATGGAGCAGATCGGCAAGTCGACCAAGACGATAAAGCGCGCGCTTGACGCATCCTCGCCGGACGTCGCGGAGATCCAGAAGGCGTCGGCAACGATCGCGGACCTGGCGGTCAAGTCAGCGAACTGGTTCCCGCAGGGCACCGGGCCGGACGTCGGCAAGACCGGCGCCAAGCCGGAAATCTGGCAGACCCACGACGATTTCCTCGCCAAGGACCGCGACTTCGCAACAGCCGCCAAGACGCTGAACGAAACCGTGGCAAGCGGCAATGTCGAAGCGATCCGGGCGAAGTTCGGCGACCTCGGCAAGACCTGCAAGGCGTGCCACGAAAAGTACCGTTCGGAGATGCGCCACTGATCCGGAGCGGCGCGATGAAGGTGCCCATCTGGGACCTGCCGACGCGTCTGTTCCATTGGCTGCTCGCCGGGCTCGTCGGCTTCAGCTGGTGGACTGCCGAGACCCACAGGGACGACCTTCATATCTGGTCGGGCCTCGCGATCCTGACGCTACTAATCTTCCGCATCCTGTGGGGGTTTGTCGGTAGCTCCACGGCAAGGTTCGCGAACTTCGTCCGGGGTCCGCGCGCCGTGTTCGGCTACCTGCGCGGCGACTGGCGGGGCGTCGGGCACAATCCGCTGGGCGCGATCAGCGTCATCGCTTTGCTCGCACTCCTGATCGTGCAGGTCGGTCTCGGCCTGATCTCAAGCGACGAGGATGGTTTGGTCGAAGGCCCCCTCGCCCCGCTGGTCAGCCTTGCGACGTCCGACTGGGCCGTCGACCTTCACGAAGACCTGTTCAACGTCCTGCTCGCTCTCATCGGCCTGCACCTTGCGGCGATCCTGTTCTACCGCCTGCGCGGCAAGGGACTGGTCGGCCCGATGATCACCGGAAACGGGCCGGCCGGGCCCGGCATGGAGCCGATGCGGCGGGGGAAGACGTGGGCTGCGATCCTGTGCCTGCTCGCCGCGATCGGGATCACGCGCTGGATCATCGCCGGAGCGCCGCCATTCTCCTGACCGCTGCGGAACCGGCGATTAATCCGACGGTTTAACGGTCGTTGGACCGTGTCGCCACGCAGGGTGTCAAATGCATCCAGACGATTCCGATTATTACCGCGCCCGAGCGATCGAAGAGCGGTGGAAGATGAAAGAGGCGGGCGACACCGCCACCGGCGCCATCCACGGTGAGCTCGCTGCACAATATGATGCGCTGGCAGACAAGCTCGACATGAAAAGCGTAATGTCCGGCGAAATCCTGAAGTCCGCCCTGACCGCGTCTCGCTAAGTATCACTGCCGTGCCTTGATTCACCTGCGCGCGGGAGCCACATCGCGCGCATGTTGATCCGCACCGAACAGACGCCGAACCCCGCGACCCGCAAGTTCCTGCCCGACCAGCCGGTCATGGAGGGCGGTACGCGAGATTTCCCCGATGCGGACAGCGCAACCGCCTCCCCGCTCGCCGCGGCCTTGTTCGACAGCGGAATGGTCGAAGGCGTTTTCTACGGCCGCGACTTCATTTCGGTCACTGCAGCGCCCGGCGTGTCGTGGGGCGACCTCGAGCCGTTGATCCTCGAGACTTTGCTCGACCACTTCGTCAGCGGCGCGCCTTTGTTCGCTCAAGGGTCCGCAGCCGGCATCCATATCGAGGACGCGCCGGCGATCGAGGAAGATCCGGCCGACGCCGACATCATCGACCAGATCAAGGACCTCATCGAGACTCGCGTCCGGCCCGCGGTGGCGCAGGACGGCGGGGACATCATCTATCGCGGCTACAAGGACGGCCATCTCTATTTGGCCATGCAGGGCGCCTGCTCAGGCTGTCCTTCGTCGACGATCACGCTGAAGCGCGGCATCGAGAACCTCATCCGCCACTACGTTCCCGAAGTGGAAAGCGTCGAAGCCGTCTAGTCCTCGGAACCGGCCTCTCAGGAACCCTTGGGG